>CBIMZH010000030.1:0-11725 GCA_966248255.1 uncultured Cellvibrio sp. | reverse complement strand
AATGTGGACGAGTTTCTAGTTCATTGTCACCGCCGCCGTTATCCCGCCAAGAGCACCATTATCTATGCGGGCGACAAGAGCGATTCCCTTTACTACATAGTCAAGGGCTCAGTTACTGTGCTCATTGAAGATGATGAAGGCCATGAAATGATTGTCGCCTACCTCAATGATGGCGACTTCTTTGGTGAGATGGGGCTGTTTGATGACAAAGACTCCCGCAGTGCCTGGGTTCGCGCCAAAACCGAATGTGAAGTAGCTGAAATTAGCTACGCCAAATTCCAGGAGCTGACCGAAGATCACCCCGAGTTCCTCTTTGCCCTGGGCAGCCAAATGGCGCGCCGCTTGCGTGCGACCACGCGCAAAGTGGGCGACCTGGCGTTCCTCGATGTTACTGGCCGCGTAGCGCGCACCTTGCTTGAACTCTGCAAAGAGCCGGATGCCATGACTCACCCGGACGGTATGCAAATTAAAATCACCCGTCAGGAAATTGGCCGTATTGTTGGCTGCTCGCGCGAGATGGTGGGCCGCGTACTTAAAACTCTGGAAGATCAGGGGCTGGTGCTGGTAAAAGGTAAAACCATGGTGGTTTACGGCACCCGTTAAATCTTCAAACTGATTTGGCGACAAATAAAAAAGGCGATCTGATGATCGCCTTTTTTGCTTTTGGGCTGGGGCTAATGGAATGCGCCCTGAGCAATTAAATTCGATAGGCGGTTTTGGTCATGGCCTTGGATACCAGGGTCATCAAACCTTTTACTGGCGCCGGGAAGCGGTACCCGCCCGCGCTTAGCGCCATATCGGCATGACGCGCTTCATCTTCCAGCATTTGCTCCACTACGGCGCGGCTTTTCAGATCCTGTGGTGGCAAATGCTGCAGGTGATTTTCCAGGTGCTTGCACACCTGATCTTCAGTGGCGGCGACAAAACCCAAACTGACTTTGTCGCTGACCAAACCGGCGCCAGCGCCTATGGCAAAGGACAGCCCGTAAAACACCGGGTTGAGGTAGCTGGTGTGGCTGCCCAGGGCATCTATGCGCTCCTGACACCAGACCAGATGATCAATTTCCTCTTCTGCGGCCTGCTCCATTTCGGCGCGCACATGGGGCAGTTTGGCGGTAAGTGCCTGGCCCTGGTGGAGCGCCTGGGCGCAGACTTCACCGGTGTGATTGACGCGCATTAAACCTGCCGCCTGTTTGCGTTCAGCCTCGCTCAGCTCCTCCTGTTGCGCAATGGCTCGCGCCGGGGAGGGGCGCTCGCTGGTCATATCGCTGCCTGCAGCCAGGGTGCGCAGGGCGCGGTCGGCCTGCACTATCAGGTTGTCGATAAGGCTTAAAGATCGCTTGGCCATGGCCTGTCTCCAAATTCAATCTGCGTATTTAACCAGAATCTCCGCCGGCGCGCATGGCCTATAAGGCAGCGAAGTTTGCGCTGTATCAATTCGGCTTAACCCTTATTAACTTGTATACAAGTTTTGCGAAAACTATAGTCATAGATCGATAAAAACAACCAACGGCACAAACACAAGACGCAGGTGCTTTTATGTCCAGACATTTCAACCCACTCAAACCGCTGCTGCTAAGTGCAGCCATTTTTGCCCTGAACCCGGCGCAGGCAGAGCAGGCGCAAGTGAACCCTTCAACGCCAGTCTACGCCAATACCCAGGCCAGCTTTGCCGAGCGCGCTCAGGATCTGGTGGCGCAGATGACGCTGGAGGAAAAAGTCAGCCAGATGATGAATGAGGCCCCGGCGATTCCGCGCCTGGGGGTGCCTGCCTATGAATGGTGGAACGAGGCGTTGCACGGAGTGGCGCGCGCCGGCTCGGCGACTGTTTTCCCTCAAGCTATAGGCTTGGCGGCGACTTTTGATCCGGACTTGATGAAGGCGGTGGCCGACAGCATCAGTGATGAGGCCCGTGCCAAACACCATGAATTTGTTAGTCGCGGCCAGCGTCTTCGCTATCAGGGGCTGAATTTCTGGTCGCCCAATATCAATATTTTTCGCGACCCGCGCTGGGGGCGCGGCCAGGAAACCTATGGAGAAGACCCATACTTAACCAGCCGTATAGGTATCGCTTTTGTCCAGGGCTTGCAGGGTGATGACCCCAAGTACCACAAGCTGGATGCCACCGCCAAACACTTTGCTGTTCACTCGGGGCCAGAGCACAACCGCCACGAGTTTGATGTGCACCCCAGCGAGCGCGACCTCTATGAAACCTATCTGCCCGCATTTCAGGCGCTGGTACAAGAGGGGCAGGTGGCCTCGGTGATGGGTGCCTACAACCGGGTTAATGGCGAGTCCGCCTACGCCAGTCAGCGCCTGCTGGAGGATATTCTGCGCAAGGACTGGGGCTTTGATGGTTATGTGGTATCCGACTGCGATTCGGTGGGCGATATCTATCAGCACCACAAAATTGTGCAGACCGCCGAGCAGGCCGCTGCGCTGGCGGTAAAGCAAGGCGATAACCTCAACTGCGGGCGCACCTACGAAGCCCTGGTAAATGCTGTTAAGCAGGGCCTAATCAGCGAAGGCGAAATCGACAGGATGCTGCTGCCGCTAATGCAAACCCGTTTCCGCCTGGGCATGTTTGACCCTCAGGCTCAGGTGCGCTGGGCGCAGATCCCCTACAGCGTCAATCAGGCGCCCGAGCACGACCAGCTGGCTCAGCGCGCGGCCGCTGCGTCTTTGGTGCTGCTCAAAAATCAAGGCTTGCTGCCGCTGCAAAAGGACCTGAAAAATATCGCTGTTATCGGCCCCACCGCCGATGACGTTATGGCCTTGCTGGGCAACTATTACGGCACACCTGCTGCGCCAGTGACGATTTTGCAGGGCATTAAAGCGGCGGTTTCGCCAACTACCCAGGTGCACTACGCGCGCGGTGCCGATCTGGTGGAAGGGCGCGAAGAGCCGCGCGCAGCTCAGGTGATAGAGTCGCGCTTTTTACGCCCGGCCGCAGGCACTAAGGATCAGGGTTTAAACGCTGCCTATTACCGCGGTAAAGAGCTGGCAGGTAAACCAGTGCTGCAGCGTATCGATAGCCGCCTGGCGTTTCGCTGGGATAGAGGCTCGCCCACCGATGACCTGGTGGCCCAGGGCCAGCTCAGTAGCGATAAAGCCCTGACAGGGGACAACTTTAGTGTGCGCTGGACTGGGCAGTTGCTGCCGCCAGTATCCGGTCGCTACGAACTCAGCCTGGGTACTAACGACGGTGGCCGGGTTTATTTGGATGGTAAGTTGCTGATCGATGCCTGGCAGAGCGCCGAGCGTTTGCAGAGCCACAGCGCCTGGGTGGAGTTAGTGGCAGGCAAGGCATACGACCTGAAGGTGGAATATTTTGAAGATGCGCGCGATGCCGAAGTGCGCCTCGGCTGGCGTCTGCCCGGCGCCAAGTCACCGCGCGACGAGGCGCTGGCGGCAGCGGCAGCGTCGGATGTGGTGATCTTTGTCGTCGGTCTCACCGGCGATGTGGAAGGCGAGGAGATGCGCGTTAACTATCCGGGCTTTGCCGGTGGTGATCGCACCGATCTGCGCCTGCCCGCCAGTCAGCAGCAATTGCTAGAGGCTTTATATGCCACGGGTAAGCCAGTGGTGTTGGTGCTCACCAGCGGTTCCGCGCTGGCAGTGGATTGGGCGGATAAAAACCTGCCGGCGATTCTGCTCGCCTGGTATCCGGGCCAACGCGGCGGCAGTGCTGTGGCCGACGCGCTGTTTGGCGATGCCAACCCGGCGGGTCGCCTGCCGGTGACTTTTTATAAAGCCGATGAAAAACTGCCCGACTTTGAAGACTACAGCATGACCGGCCGCACCTACCGCTACTTTAAAGGCGAGCCGCTGTATCCCTTTGGTTATGGTCTGTCCTACAGCCAATTCAGCTACAGCCAAGTCAAGCTGGATCACAACAAGGTTGCTGACGACCAGCCGGTCAAATTGACGGTGACGGTGAAAAATACCAGCAAACTGGCCGGGGATGAGGTGGTACAGGTGTATGTTCGCCCCGAACACACGGCCCACGCGCGGGTGAATAAAGAGCTGCGCGCTTTTCAGCGGGTGCATCTGCAGCCGGGGGAATCGCGCCAGCTGGAGTTTGTGTTAATCCCCAAGCGCGATATGACCTACTACGACGAAGCGGCTAAAGCCTACAAGGTGGATGCAGGCAAGTATCGTCTGCAGGTGGGGGCATCCAGCGCGGATATACGCGGGCAGGCTTTGCTCAGGGTTCACTGAGGCATTGGCCAGCTGCTACTCCAGGGTCAAGCCCTGGGGTGGCAACAGTTGTTTCAATTCCGCTGTTAGCGCGGGCACCAAGGCGCTGTGCTTTTGGTTAAGCAGCGGGTAAAAATGCAGTTGCTCGAACTGGCCAACTTGATAAATCGGCTGGCGGATATTGGTGTTAACCAGGGTTTGCCGCACCAGGTCACCGGAGGTAATGAGCAGGTCAAAGCGACCTGCAGCGAGCATTTTTATAGCGATCTCTATATCCGGCGTGGTAACTACCCGGGTAATTCCATGGCGTTTGGCAAAGTTCTCCGCCATCATCTGATCGCGGGGAAAGCCGACGCGCAACGCCTTCTTGATAATCTCCTCAGTCGAAGCTACCTGCTGCTTGGGATTGGTACTCCAGGCGCTGAGCCTGGTAGTGGCAATTACCTGGGGGATCTGCACTAAATTTGCCTGTTGCGCCTGGGTTAGTATCGGCCAGGCGCGGGCACAGTCACCATCGGTTTTGCCCTGCTGGGCTTCGGTTAACGCGCGCTTGGGGTTGGCTTCCCTCATTTGAAACTGATAGCCAAGGCGAGCAAAAGCCTGGCGGTAAATCGTCTCCAAATGCTGGTATACATGGGTACTTTTGGGGATGGAGCAGGAAAAGACAATTTGTGCTTCATCCGCCTGGGCTGTATTACAACACAGCAGCAGAAAATTGATGGCCAGGGGAAGTTTTAGGTGCATTGGCTAAAGGGTCGCTGGAAAAAGTCGTTGGAATAGGTCGTTGGAACGCGTCGCTGGGTGGACGGTTATTATTTTTCAAATCCGGGCATTAGTTTAGTCTGAATTAAATGAACAGGTATAATTCCGCGCAATCAGCTGCCATGACCAAGCGAGGGAAAAGTGCAAGACGTCGACCAATTGAAGCTATTGCTGGATTCGCGTATCCCACTGATAGTGATAGAAACCTATGAAGAAAAGCGCGCGCTGGACCTGCTGCTTATGGTGGCCGGTAAACAGGGCAGGGACGTGCATCGCTGGTCGGTAACCGAAGGCCTGAGTAAAACCAGTTTTGGCCCCCAGCTTGTCGCCAAGGGCAGTGAGATTATCGACCCGGAAGAGATGCTGGTGCACCTTAAATCGCTCAACCAACCGGGCATTTTTGCGCTCTGCGATATGCACCCCTTCCTCAGCGATAACGCCCGTGTAGTGCGCCAACTTAAAGATTTGGCGCTCAATCATTTTGCCTTGCCTCACACTCTGGTGTTTATCAGTCACCAGCTGCGCCTGCCGCCGGAAATTGCCCGCTACTCGGCCTCCTTTAGCATGACCCTGCCCGACGAAGAAAAAATCATGGCGATCATTCGCGAAGAGGCCAAAGACTGGTCCGACCGCCACGGCGCCGCGCGGGTAAAAACCGACAACCTCACCCTTAAAAAGCTGGTCAACAATTTACAGGGTTTAAGCTCCAGCGACCTGCGTCGTCTGGTCCGCTCTGCCATTTGGAACGATGGCGCCATTGACGAAGAAGATTTGCCGCGCATCAATAAAGCCAAGTTTGCGCTGCTGGATATGGAGGGGGTGATGAGCTTTGAGCCCCAGACGCAGGATTTCTCGCAGGTGGGCGGGCTGAATAATCTCAAGCGCTGGTTAACCACACGCCGCGATGCCTTCAGCAATGACAAAAGCACCCTCGATCGCCCCAAGGGCATAATGCTATTGGGGGTGCAGGGTGGCGGGAAAAGCCTGGCGGCCAAGGCGGTGGCAGGCCTCTGGGGGCTGCCCCTGCTGCGCCTGGATATTGGCTCGCTGTACAACAAGTATCACGGCGAAACCGAGCGCAATCTGCGCGAGGCGTTAAAGCTGGCCGATGCCATGTCGCCCTGTGTGCTCTGGCTGGATGAAATCGAAAAGGGTATGGCCCAGGAGAGTAGTGATAATGGTGTATCCCAGCGTCTGTTAGGCTCTCTGCTGACCTGGATGGCGGAGCACAGCTCGCGCGTATTTATTGTTGCCACCAGCAATGACATTACCCGCTTGCCGCCGGAGTTGATTCGCAAAGGCCGCCTGGATGAAATATTTTTTGTCGACCTGCCCGAGCCGAGTGTGCGCCGCGAAATTTTTAGCATTCATCTGGCTAAGCGCCAGTGTCAGCCGCAGAGTTTTGATCTGGATAAGTTGGCGGTGGTCAGTAACGGTTTTTCCGGCGCGGAAATAGAACAGGCGATTATCGCTGCCCTCTATACTGCCAATTCGCTGGGCAAGCCGCTGGACTCCCAGTTGCTGCTAGGCGAAATTGCCGCTACCAGCCCGCTCTCGGTGGTTATGGCGGAGCAGATTGCCCAGCTGCGCCTCTGGGCTGCTGATCGCACAGTGCCCGCCTAGGGCTAACATCTATAAGTGCCCGCCAGGGTAATAATCTAAGGGTCAGCTATTTTTATGAGTGAAGCCATAGTTAACGGCTGGTTGCGCGATGCCATAGTCTGTCCTTCGCCCAATTTTAATCAGCGTCCCCAGGGGGCCGAGGTCAGCCTGCTGGTCATTCATAACATCAGTCTGCCGCCGGGTGAATTTGGCGGCGGCTATGTGCAGGATTTCTTTCGCAATCGCCTCGATACCCAAGCTCACCCGTATTTTGCGACTATCGCCAATCTTCAGGTGTCGGCCCATTTGTTTATCGAGCGCAGCGGCAGAGTTGTTCAATTTGTGTCCTTTGATGCGCGCGCCTGGCATGCCGGCGCCTCAAGTTTTGACGGGGTGCAAAACTGCAATGATTTTTCTGTAGGTATAGAACTGGAAGGTACCGACGACTTGCCCTATACAGATAGTCAGTACGCGGCGCTGCAAAAAGTTACTCGCCAGTTGCTGGCCACTTACCCTAAACTTACGCCCCGGCGAATTGCCGGCCACGAACATATAGCGCCCGGGCGAAAAACTGACCCAGGGCCAGCGTTTGACTGGGCCGGTTACCAAGCATCTCTTGTCGACGAGTCATAGGATTCATATGAATTTTCTTAGTTTGGTTGCAGTTCTGGCGCTTCTCTATTGGGCGGGGTCGATCAAAACCTCCCAGTACGACGGCTGGTTCAAGTTGCTGTCGCAGCGCTTGCAAAAAATTCCTGGTCTCGCTTTGGTACCTGTATTGCCGCTGTTGCTTGCGTTGGTAATTCCTTTGGCAGTGTTGATTCTGGTGTTTTTGTTTGTGCAACAGGCCTTCGGCAAGCCCTGGCTATTTTTTATTTACTTCCCGGTGCTGCTCTACTGCCTGGGCCGCGGCAATGTGCTGGACGATATCAAGCACTACCTGGAGCTGGTGGCCAAAGGCGATAGCGTTGCTGCGACGCAATGGCTGGGCGTTAACAGCAACAACAAATACGCCGATGAAGAAATCAACGATTGGAAAACTCTGCATACCCTGGCGTTGAAGATGTTTGCCTATCGCGGCTACGAAAATACCTTTGCGGTGATTTTCTGGTTTGTTATCGCCGGCCCTTTTGGTGCGCTGCTTTATCGTATGAGCTTGATGTACCGCGATTTTGCCGATGAAAATCACTATAAAATTGCCGCCCAGTGGTTGTGGTTGCTGGAGTTGCCCTCAGTGCGTCTGATGGGGGTTACCTGGGCGCTGGTGGGGAATTTTGAAACCTGTCCACTGCGTGAAAATTTACTGGATATCGAAAAATCCTCGGCCACAGTACTTAACGAGACGCTGCGTGGCGCCCTGGGCGCCCCCACCTTGGCCAGCCGCAAACAGATGACCAATATGTCCGACGAAGAGCGCGCCGCGGCTGAGGAAACTCAGGAGGAGGAAACTCAGGATATTATCGAAGACCTGACTGGCGACCAGATTACCTTGCACAATGAGCCGGCTTATTCATTAGCATTGATTAAATCCTGTCTGCCACTTTATCGTCGTTCGCTGTTGTTTTGGGTTTGCGCCATTGCATTTGCGACCCTGTTTGTTTAATCGCTAGTTTTTTAAATTCCAGTTTTTTAGGTTTGTTATGCCATCCTTTGATGTGGTTTCTGAAGTTGATAAGCACGATCTGACCAATGCGGTCGATCAAGCGCAACGCGTGATTACCAATCGCTTCGACTTTAAAGGTGTAAATGCCAGCTTTGAGCGTAAAGAGTATGAGATCACTATTACCGCTGATGCCGAAATGCAGCTGGAGCAAATGCTCGATGTTTTACGCCCGACTATGGCCAAAAATAATATCGATGTGAGCTGTCTGGAAATTGGCAAGGTGGTCAGCGCCGGCAAGCAGGTTAAGCGCGACATTAAAGTGCGCACCGGTATTGATAAAGACCTGGCAAAGAAAATTGTCGCCCTGGTGAAAGACAAAAAGCTCAAGGTTCAAGCCAGTATTCAGGGCGAGCAGGTGCGGGTGACCGGTAAAAAACGCGACGATCTGCAGGAGTGTATTGCAGCCCTGCGCGCCGCCGAGTTAGGCATGCCTATGCAGTTCAATAATTTCCGCGATTAATTATCCACCTTCCGCTTTAACCACCAGAGCAACAGCACCGTGGGCGCCACCGAGAGGGTGCTCAAGATAAAAAAGGTGCTGTAGCTGGTGGATTCCACAATAAACCCCGAAACTCCGCCCACAAACTTACCGGGCAAATTGGCCAGCGAAGCGAGCAGCGCATATTGGGTTGCGGTAAAGTTTTTGTCGGTCAGGCTCGACATAAAAGCCACCAGAATGACACCGGCAAAACCCTGGGCCAGATTGTCTGCAGTAATGGTTGCAAAAAATGACCAGAGCTGGGAAGGAAACTGGGCCATCAACAAATAGGCCAGGTTAGAGACGGCCACCATCAGCGCCGCTAACAAGAGCATGCGGTAAATGCTGAACATCGCCAGGGCAATGCCACCTAAAAAGGCGCCGGCAATACCAATCCACACCCCGTAAAGTTTGGATACTGTGGCTATATCGCCCTTGGTAAAACCGGAATCCAGATAAAATGGCCCAGCCATAACGCCAATCATTTGGTCGGGTAATTTAAACAGGCCGACAAAGAGCAATAGCGCCAGGGCCAACACCAGGCCATTGCGCTGAAAGAATTCGCGAAAGGGCAAGACAAAGGCTTGCTGAATATTGATGTCGCGAATGTGCAATTGTTTTTCATCCGGCTCGCGGCACATAAGCGTTGCCACTATGGGCAGCAACATAATGGCGGCCATGCTCAGATAACTGATTTCCCAGCTGTTGGTTTGCGCCAGGCCCAAAGCGCCAGCGCCAGAGGCAATCAGTCCCATGCGATAACCCAATACATAGGTGGCAGCCAGCGCGGCCTGGGTTTCAACCGGGGCAATTTCAATACGGTAGGCGTCTACCAGGGTGTCCTGGGTGGCTCCGGCAAAGGCCGCCAGGGCGATAAAGGCGATAAATAGTGCCAGATCCTCGCCCGGGTTGGTCAGTGCCATACCCACCAGGCTCAACAACAGTAGCAGTTGGGATGCTACCAGCCAGCCGCGACGCCGACCGAGAAAGGGTAGGGGGAATCGGTCAATAATGGGGGCCCAGGCGAATTTGAGCACGTAAAAAAAGCTGGCGAAGCTGATTAACCCTATGGTGGCCAAATCCAGCCCTGCGTCGCGCAGCCAGGTGGAGAGGGTGTAGCCCACCAACAAAAAGGGCAGGCCAGAACCTATACCGAAAAAAAACAGCGTTAAGGCGGAGGGGGTGGCAAAGGCGCGGCGTATACCTGCAATGCCGGAGTACTCATGGTGATTTTGGGTCATTCTGATTTTTTTAGGTGAGGGAGTGAATAAATCCGAAGTCGCGCAGCGATATCTTGTTGTTTTTAAAGATAACACCTTCCGCTTCGAGTTTTTGTTTTTGCAGGCAATATGCCGTTGAATCTAGCGGAAACGAAATGCGCCCCTGGGCATTGATAACG
Source organism: uncultured Cellvibrio sp. (assembly GCA_966248255.1). Classification (GTDB taxonomy): domain Bacteria; phylum Pseudomonadota; class Gammaproteobacteria; order Pseudomonadales; family Cellvibrionaceae; genus Cellvibrio. Next base: position 1,621 of record CBIMZH010000030.1, on the reverse strand, counting down.
CGAAACCAGGGCAGCTGTGTCCCCTCGGGTAAATCGCCAAGGGCTTTGCCCACCTGGCGCGCGCCGCCGGGAAGCCCGGCCAGATGGGCCAATTGGCCGTAACTTACCACCTTGCCTGGGGGGATACTGGCCAGGGCCAGGAATATAGCTTGGCGTTTTTGCGCTTTATTACTATGCGAATCAGTCATAACAACCAGATGTTTAGGTAAAAACAGAGCAAATTTTGCTGTCAACTTACCTAAATTAACATTTTTTTAATTGCCCTATGGTCTCCCGCCATTTTTAATTCACTGCCGTAGTAAAAAATTGTATTGAGATGTTAGCTAGATTTTTTTTGTTATTTTCGTTGATTTTGGCAACATTTCCCGCTTGGGCGGGCATGGTGGAGCTTACCAATGGCGATCGCCTGCAGGGCGAAGTGGTGCGTATCGAAGGCGATGAGCTGGTGTGGAAATCCACCAATTTTGGTGAGCAGCGCATTAAAAAAAGCAAAATTAAAAACCTGATCAGCGATAAGCCACTCAAGGTCAGCGCCAATAAAAAGGCCTGTATCGTCGATGGTGTAGATCAGGAAAAGCTGGTCTATTACTGCGGCGCCAGGGCTAACCTCAAACGCATTCCTATTCTCAGCCTGAAAACCCTCTTGCCCTACGAGGATTATGTGGGCGGCAAATGGCTAAATTCCGGCAAGCTTAACCTCTGGGGGGCTTACGCCGCCGGCAACGAAACGCGCAATGAATGGAATATTCAAGGCGAGACCAAGTTGCGCATCGATGAGTTGCGCCATGTGATTAGTGGTGAATACGCCAAGTCCGCCTATGACCACCTGACCCCGCAAACTCGCTGGAACCTTCACTACTCACTGGATTGGTTCTTTCGTCCCCGTTGGTTCTGGTACAACAGCCTGGATACGGGCGCCGACGATCAGCGTGGCCTCAACCAGAGCTACACCCTGGGTACAGGTAGCGGTTACCAATTTTGGGAAAACAGTAAGACGGCCTTGTCGCTGCAACTGGGTCTTTCCTATGTGGATCAGGAGTTTGAGCCACCGGAAGATCCCAGTGTTTTTGACCAGAGCGTCTCCTACACCGCGACCCGGGTAGCCACAGATTTTCGCTATAACCTGCCTGGCGGGGTGGCTTTCTTCCACAACAATGAACTGGTGTACTCGCTGGAAGACGATAAAGACTGGCAGCTCAAGACCTCAACCGGGTTGAGCACCATGTTGCTGAACAAGGTGTATTCCGAGTTTAAGGTGGACTATTGGGTGTTTAACGAGCCGCAGCCAACCAAGGAGCGCGCCGACACCCGTATGTCCGTCGGGGTAAGTTATAAGTGGTAAACTGACGCTGTTACTCGCTGCTAAAGTAGATTTTCATGCCGTTGCTTCTTTTTATTTTGTTTGTCATTGCCGAAGTTAACCTGTCTTCGCGTTTTGCCCATCTTCTGGGCACGGCCGGTACCTGGGCCTGGCTGCTCGGTGCTTTCGTAATTGGAATCTGGCTGCTGCGGCGCCAGGGCCCAGCAGCCATGATGCGCGCGGCCCAGCAGATGCAGCCTGGCGCCAGCCCTGGCGATGCAATTCTGGCTGGCCTGTTTACCATGATCGCCGCGGTTTTGC
>CBIMZH010000029.1:0-11853 GCA_966248255.1 uncultured Cellvibrio sp. | reverse complement strand
CTCTCGCCGTCGGCGGCAAGTTTGAACTGCGCAATGTGCCCAACGACGAACCCAGCATGAGCCCATTGGCCATCTGGTGCAACGAATCGCAAGAGCGCTATGTGTTGGCCATCAGCCCGGCTGACCTGCCACGCTTTGAGTCAATTTGCCAGCGCGAGCGCGCGCCCTACGCCGTAGTAGGTGTGGCGACTGACGAGAAACACTTGCTGGTTAACGACACCCAGTTCGATGCCAAGCCAGTGGATCTGCCTATGTCAGTGCTGTTTGGCAAACCGCCAAAAATGCACCGCAGCGCCGACAAGCATCAAGCCAAAACCGCTGCCTTCAGCACGGCTGGGCTGGATGCCAAAGATGCCGTTGAACGCGTGCTCAAGCACCCGGCGGTAGCGAGCAAAAACTTCCTGATCACCATCGGCGACCGCTCGGTAACCGGTATGGTGGCGCGCGACCAGATGGTTGGACCCTGGCAGGTGCCGGTTGCAGACCTGGCAGTAACCACTGTCAGCTACGACTCCTACAAAGGCGAAGCCATGAGCATGGGTGAGCGCACGCCGGTTGCGCTGCTCGATGGCCCGGCCTCTGGCCGTATGGCCATTGCTGAAGCCATCACCAACATTGCCGCAACCCGCATTAACAAATTGGCCGATGTGCGCCTGTCCGCTAACTGGATGTGCGCCGCTGGTCACAAGGGCGAAGACGAAAAGCTGTTCCGCACCGTAGAAGCCGTAGGTATGGAGCTGTGTCCAGCGCTGGGTATTACTGTGCCCGTGGGTAAGGACTCCATGTCCATGCGCACCGCCTGGAAAGATGGCGCTGAAGACAAAGCCGTTACCGCGCCTCTGTCGCTGGTGATCTCCGCCTTCGCCCCAGTGGCCGATGTGCGTCAAACCCTGACTCCGGTGTTACGCACCGACAAGGGCGCCACCGATCTGATCCTGATCGACCTGGGTAACGGTAAAAACCGCCTGGGCGGTTCTATCCTGGCCCAGGTGTACAACCAAATGGGCGAGCAGCCAGCCGACCTGGATTCTGCCGAGCAGCTCAAAGCCTTCTTTGATGCCATGCAGGCCAGCCTGGCCGCAGGCGATTTGCTTGCCTATCACGACCGTTCCGACGGCGGCCTGCTGGCAACTCTGGCGGAAATGGCTTTTGCCGGTCACGTGGGTGTTAGCGCCAGCCTTGATGGCTTGGGTGATGACGCTCTGGCCGCGCTCTTTGCTGAAGAAGCAGGTGCGGTACTGCAAGTGGCTCGCGCCCAGTCTGCTGCTGTGCAACAACGCTTTGCTGATGCCGGTTTGAAAGTGGCGGTTATTGGTAGCCTGAATGCCAGTGACAGCCTGGAAATCTCTGTTAACGGCAAGCAGCTTTTTGCTGCGCCGCGCGCGCAACTCCAGGCCCTGTGGAGCGAAACCAGCTACCGTATTCAGGCGCTGCGCGATAACCCGCTCTGCGCCGAGCAGGAATTTGCCGCTATCACCAAGCCTAACCCTGGTTTGAGCGCCAAGCTCAGCTACAACCCCAATGAAGATGTGGCTGCGCCATTCATTAAAACTGGCGTGCGTCCCTCCATTGCCGTACTGCGCGAGCAGGGTGTAAACGGCCATGTAGAAATGGCAGCGGCTTTTGATCGCGCCGGCTTTAATGCCGTGGATGTGCACATGAGCGATCTGCTCAGCGGTCGCGTGTCCCTGGATCAATTCAAAGGCCTGGTGGCCTGTGGCGGTTTCTCCTACGGTGACGTACTGGGCGCAGGTGAAGGCTGGTCCAAAACCATTCTGTTTAACAGCCAGGTGCGCGACGAGTTTGAGCGTTTCTTCCACCGCAACGACACTTTCAGCTTGGGCGTTTGTAACGGCTGTCAGATGATGTCCAACCTGAAAAACCTGATCCCGGGTGCCGATCACTGGCCGCGCTTTGTGCGCAACTTATCCGAACAGTTTGAAGCTCGTTTCAGCCTGGTGCAGGTACAGGATTCGCCATCTGTTCTGTTTAAAGGTATGGCGGGCTCGCATATGCCAGTCGCTGTGGCTCACGGTGAAGGTCATGCTGAATTCGCCAACGCGGAAGCGCTTAAGCGCTGCAACGAGAGCGGCACAGTGGCTATGCGTTTTATCGACAACAGCCTGAACGTGACTGAAGCCTATCCGGCCAACCCCAATGGTTCGCCCCAGGGTATTACCAGCGTTAGCAGCCGCGACGGTCGCGTCACCATTATGATGCCGCACCCTGAGCGTGTATTCCGCGCTGTGACCAACTCCTGGCGTCCAGACGATTGGCAGGAAGATGGCGCCTGGTTGCGCCTGTTCCGCAATGCGCGGGTGTTTGTGGGTTAATTTACCCGTTAAAAAAGGAGGCCAAGGCCTCCTTTTTTATTGTCTGTAGCAAACCATTGATGGGCAAAGGATTCGTTAACGGAAAGTCCTTCTCTGTCCACAGCTTCCACAATTTTGTTTTTATGCTTCAATAATTTAACGCATATCTGGGGTATGGTTCCTGGGTGAGAAAAGATTGCCATAGACTTTGGCTGAACCAGCAGGCCATTTGGCTATCTAAGAAGGCAGGGTTGCGGTTTGCCAGTTACCGCATAATTGATAAACACAAGTAGGTATTTGTATGAGTGGCAACTTCAAACAGCGTTTGGCAGGTCTCTTTGCGGTGGCACTTGCGGCCAGTCTGATCACAGCTTGCGGTGTGAATAAACCCCACGAAAAAGCCGCTATGGCCAAGGCTCAGGCGGAGGGTATGACCGCTATCGCCCAGCCAATTTTTGATGGCACCTTTGTTGCGCCAGATGTGGATTTCGCCAAATATAAAAAACTGATTGTTGAATCGCTGGATATGGATAATGTGGAAATCCTTAAGCCCAGTTCGCTCAATAGAACCATGGATACTCCCTGGGTATTAAGTGATAAAGACAAGGCCTATTATCGTGAGCGCTATACCCAGGCGCTGATTAAAAATCTGGTTGCAGATGGCACCTATACAACTGCCAACACAGCTGCTGTTGACGCGCTGACCGTGAGAGCCAAGGTGCTGCAAATTGCTCCCCTGGCCAGTAAGGATGATCCACAGGGGCGCCCGCAGCTTATGAGGGTTTACTCAGAGGGGATGGGCACCATGACCCTGGAAATTACGCTCTACGATTCAGTGAGTGGCAAGGCGCTGGGTATAATTACCGATAAGCGCGATCTTGGGCGGATCTGGGAAGAGAACAATCGCGCGACTAATAATATTCAGGTCAAACTGGCATTTGATGCCTGGTTGCGCAAGCTGCGCACCGAGCTGGATAAGCTGTCCCATCGCAGCAACGCCTAGGGAATTATTAAATTTGAGACAATAAAAAAGCCGGCAATTGCCGGCTTTTTTATTGGGCGCGAGTGATTATTCGTGGTTGATAATCATCACGTCTGTATCAACCGCAGCGATCAAACGCTCGGCGGTGTTACCGCGGCGAGTTTTGGTCATGCCGTTTTGGCCCAGAGTACCCATTACAATCAGGTCGGCATTAATTTTTTCGGCCAGAGCTGAAACTACATCTGAGGTGTAGCCATTTTCAACGTGGATCTTGTCATTGGGCAGGCCAGTTTCCGCAATAATTTTGGCGCGGTCCGGGTAGGTCATGGAATCCATATAGCCGTTAATGACGTGCAGGTCGGCGTGATACACATCGGCGTAGTATTTTGCCTGGGCAATAATTTTTTTGTTGAGTTCGATTTGAACGTCGCGCTCAGCCTGGAAGTTAACCGCTGCCAGAATAACTTTACGCTGGGCTTTAGCGCCTGGGCGCACCAGTACCACTGGGCAGTAAGCAGTTTTCAACAGTTCCCACTTGGATTCGGTAAAGAAGAAGCGGCTGGAAGGGGTGTTGGCGTGTACTGGCAGATAAATCAAATCTGCATCAAAACGTTTGGCAGACTCCATAATGGATTTTTGCCATTCGCTGGACCAGGATACTTCCAGGTTGTAGTCGATACCGGCGCTGGCCAGTGGGGCTTTAATGGCAGATTCAAACCAGCTGAGATCGCGGAACAGATTTTCGTTAACGGTGCGGGTATCTACAGCGTTGGGGTCAACGGCAACAAATGCGTGAACTTTTGGTTTGGTATCTCTCAGCGCCGAAGTAATAATGGCGCGCTCAAGCGCTATGTGGTGAGTATCGTTGGGGTCTACGACAACGAATAACTTGTCTGGCTTGGACATAGAGGCTCCTGGATGTTCCCTTGGACAGAGAGGGGTTGTTATTTTGCTTGGGGCTAGCATAACAACCCTGCTTGGTTTTTTATAGGGCGAAACCCTATCGCCAAGTGCACAGCAGCAAATTTCCTTTGATATAAATTAAACTAGCCCTAATTTTGTTGGTACATCGAGATAAGTTTATGAATTTGCTTGAAAATTATACAGTTGAAGAGCTGCAGCCGGGGACCAGTGCAAGCTATAGCAAAACGCTCACGCGCGAGGATGTAGCGCTGTTTGCCAAGTGCTCAGGCGATCTGAACCCGGTGCATCTGGATGCCGATTTTGCCGCGACTACCCCCTTTGGTGAGCCCATAGGTCACGGCATGTGGACAGGTGCAGTGGTCTCTGCCGCTATCGCCATGCGCTTGCCTGGGCCTGGGTCTATTTATCGCAGCCAGAGCCTGACTTTTAAGAATCCGGTAAAACTTGGCGATACTGTGACAGTGACTTTGACTGTTAGTGAAATCAAAGCGCGGGTGCGTCTGGTGACGCTGGATTGCCAGGCCCATAACCAGGAGGGCAAGTTGGTGGCTCAGGGGGTGGCAGAGGTGATAGCGCCAGCCGTTAAACAATCGCTGGCGCCGGGCAAGTTGCCCAATATAAGCCTGAATGATTAATTGATTCTGGCCGCCACCAAGGATTCGCTTTAGCGATTAGTGAATCCTTGGCGGTAACGCCGGTAGTTGGCCTTAAGCCTTATTCGCTCTCAGTACTCTCGTCTTCAGCATCGCATTCGCCATTGGCTTGCCAGCCACCCAGATCTTTCCAGCGATTGACAATCAAGCAAAACAAATCTGCAGTTTTCTCCGCATCATAGGCTGCCGAGTGAGCGGCGCTATTGCTGAATTCCAAACCGGCAATTTTGCAAGCTTTGGCCAGTACCGTTTGGCCAAACGCCAGGCCTGCGAGGGTGGCGGTATCAAACACTGAAAATGGGTGGAAGGGGCTGCGCTTGATATTGCAGCGCTCTATAGCGGCGTTAACAAAGCCCAGGTCGAAGTGAGCATTGTGGCCAACCATAACTGCGCGAGTGCAGCCGTTTTCACGCACGGCGCGACGCACTTCCTGCAGCAGGTCGGTCATTACCATCAGTTCCGGTTCAGCCATGCGCTCTGGGTCATCCAGGTCAATACCGGTAAAGTCCAGTGCTGCCTGTTCAATGTTGGCACCTTCAAAGGGTTCGACATGAAAGGCGAAGGTCTGGTCGCGGTAAATTTGGCCATTCTCATCCATGCTCAGGGTGACCGCGGCAATTTCCAATAATGCATCCGTCTGGCAGTTAAAACCGCCAGTTTCCACATCGACAATCACTGGCAGAAAGCCGCGAAAACGCTGGGCTATGGGCGAATTTGGGTCGCGCATTTGCTCGGGAGGATTCACTGTATCGCCTTATTTGCCAGAGGTGGATTTGATTTTCCACTGCAGGGTTTCACCCGCGCGCAATGGCACCAGTTGGGTATCGCCAAAGGCCAGGCTCTCGGGCAGCTGCCAGGGCTGTTTCACCAGGGTGATGGTGTCGCTGTTGCGCGGCAAACCGTAGAAGTCGGCGCCAAAATGACTGGCAAAGCCCTCGAGTTTGTCCAGCGCATTGGCTGCTTCAAAAGCTTCGGCGTAAAGCTCTATGGCCGACAGGGCGGTGTAGCTGCCAGCGCAACCGCAGGCGGCTTCTTTCTTGTCTTTGGCGTGGGGTGCCGAGTCGGTACCCAGGAAAAATTTGGGGTTGCCACTGGTGGCGGCCGCTATCAGCGCCTGCTGATGGGTGCTGCGCTTGAGGATGGGCAAGCAGTAATAGTGCGGGCGAATGCCACCGGCAAGCATGTGGTTGCGGTTATAGAGCAGGTGGTGCGCGGTAATGGTGGCGCCGACATTGGCCGGGGCAGATTTAACGAATTCGGCCGCTTCGGCAGTGGTGATGTGCTCCAGTACCATTTTCAGTGCAGGAAAATTTTGCACAACTTTCGTTAAAGTTCGCTCAAGAAAAACCTTCTCCCGGTCGAATATATCTATGGCGCTGTCGGTAACCTCGCCGTGCAGCAAAAAATGCATGCCGGCTTTTTCCATGGCCTCAAGTACCGGATAGACTTTGCTCAGGTCGGTAACGCCCGAGTCGGAGTTGGTGGTGGCGCCAGCCGGGTAGAGCTTGCAGGCCTTGATGCCCGCCGCTTTGGCTTTGGCGATTTCCGCTGGATCTGTGTTGTCGGTAAGGTAGAGCACCATTAATGGCTCAAAACTGGACCCCGCTGGACGCGCTGCCAGGATACGCTCCTTATAGGCCAGCGCCTGTTCGGTGTTAAGCACCGGTGGCACCAGATTGGGCATGACAATGGCGCGCGCAAATTGCTCGGCGGCATCGCCTACGGTGCGGGGCAGGGCATGGCCATCGCGCAGGTGAATGTGCCAGTCGTCGGGGCGGGTTAGGGTGAGTTCTTGAGTCATGGGGCTTGGTAATCCGGCAGTGAAGGATCAGCGATCCAGAATGCATATAAAGAAGACATATCTACAGCGGCCAGTTGTCTGGCAAAACCTGCGCGCATGCTACCAAAATTAGCTGCCTAGCGCAGCATTGAGCCAGGGGGCTTATACTCGGATGACGCATGACTAGAGTTAGATTTATGGCGTTATTTCGCTATTTTCAATGCCTGTTGTCAGGGGCGGCGCTGTTGCTCGCCTGCCAGGCAGTGCAGGCGCAAACCTATCGCTCCGGTTGGGATCAGGTGGGCTGGCAACTTAAATCCGGGCCTTTCGGCTGCAGCCTGAGCCAAGCCATTGCCGGCTTTGGCGAGCTGCGCCTGGTGAAAAAGGCGGGCGCCGAGGAGCGCCTGGAGCTGGTGGCGCAGGCTAACCATAGATTTGCCCCGGGTGGGCTAAGGGTGGATGCCGAGCCTTTAGCCTGGCAGGCTCACACACCGCCAGCTATGTTGGCCAGTATTGTGGTTGCCGCAAATGGTGAAGTCAGCTTGGCACCGGCTGCTTTTGCCCCCCTGCTGGCGCAGTTGCAGCAGGGGCGGCAGCTGGTATTCAGCGGCCGCGATCAGGCGTCGAGCGACTCACCAACACCGCTGCGTACTGTGGTGCAGCCGCGCCAGTTTGCCTCCGCCTATGAGCACTACCAAGCCTGTCGCGAACAGATTATCCCCTATACCTTTGCGCAGATAGCGCGTATGACCATTTACTACGCCGAGGCGGCGACAGAGTTAAGCGGCAGCGCCAAGGCGACACTGGATAAAGCGGCGCGCTATGCCAAGGCGGATAAGTCGGTGCTGGGCATAATTGTCGATGCGCACAGCGACGCCCGCGAAGATGAGCAGGCCAGTGAGGCCATGTCCAAAATGCAGGCGGAGTTGGTGACCCAGTATCTCTTGGCAAAAGGCTTACCCGAAGACGCGCTAACCACACGCTGGCACGGCGATAAATACCCGGTGGCCAGCAACGCGACTGAGCGGGGCAAAGCGCAAAATCGGCGTATAACTTTGCGCCTGGAAAACGCCGGTAGCCGTCAGTTGGTGGAGAACAAAATTGCCCAGCGTCAGCGCGAAGAGGAGGCCAAAGCCAAGGCCGAAGCTGAAGCCCAGCAGGCCGCTGCCGCTGCGGAAAACTCCGGCGAAGACAGCCAAAAAGCCACCCAGGGGATGACGCTAAAGGACCTGGAGCGAATGGTAGAAAATCAGGATTTGCGCAATGGCAAGCAGCCAGCGTTAAAAACCACACCTAAAAACTAGCATGACAGCAGGGGAATTTTTTTTTTAATTCTGAGTCAGATGGGTTGTTGAGCGCTGGGGATGCCAGCGCGACTTATTGAACGACTCAGGAGATTCCGATGTTGAACGTGACTGCCAACTTAGTCCGCTTATTTGCCTTGGTATTCACCCTCTCGCTGGCCAATATCAGTTTGGCTGCAGAGCTTCCCGATTTTACCGACCTTATCGCGCGGCACTCGCCGGCCGTCGTAAAAATTACCGCAATTACTAAAGCGCCGCGTATGGGCCAGATGCAGGAAATGCCGCAAAACCTGCAGGGCCTCCCCGATATATTTCGCCAGTTATTAGAGCAGCGCCAACAGCCGCGCGAGCAGGGCTCGCTGGGTTCGGGCTTTATTATTTCTGCTGATGGCTATGTGCTGACTAACGACCATGTGATTGATCACATGGATGAAATTACGGTGATTCTCAACGATCAGCGCGAATACGATGCAAAAATTGTTGGCATAGATGAGCGCTCGGATTTGGCGCTGTTAAAAATCGAAGCAGAAGATTTACCCACGCTAAAACTGTCGCGCAATGACAACTTGAAAGTGGGCCAATGGGTAGTGGCAATTGGCTCGCCCTTTGGTCTGGATTACTCCGCCAGTGCCGGCATTATCAGTGCTATAGGGCGCAATATTCCCTCGGCGAATAGTGAAAGCAATTACGTGCCTTTTATTCAAACAGACGTGGCCATAAATCCGGGAAATTCTGGTGGCCCTCTGTTTAATCTGGATGGTGAAGTGGTGGGTATTAACTCGCAAATTTATACTCCAAGCGGCGGTTCAGTAGGGCTGTCTTTCGCGATTCCTTCATCGCTGGCGCTGGATGTGGTTGCGCAGTTAAAAGATAAGGGCCATGTGGATCGCGGCTGGTTGGGGGTGAGTATTCAAGAGGTGGATAAAGACCTGGCCAGTTCACTGGGCATGGACAAACCTATGGGGGCTCTGATTGCCGATATGGATGAATCCGGGCCTGCGGCTAAATCCGGTTTAAAAGTAGGTGACCTGATTATTAATTTTAACGGCGCCGATGTGCACTCATCCAGCGAGCTGCCCAATATGGTGGGCCGCACCGCACCTGATACCAAGGTGCCAGTGGTTGTTATGCGCAAAGGCAAAGAGCAAAACCTAAAAGTGACGCTGGGGAAGCTGCCGGTGTCGCCAACTGAGGTGGCTCACCGCAATAAATCGGTTGAGCGCAATTCAAGTGACATACTCGGGTTGGTGTTGGTGCCTTTGGAGCAGAGCCAGCGCGGCGGCCCTGATGCTGGCCTGGTGGTGCGCCAGGTCAAGCCAGATAGTCCGGCCGATCAAGCGGGTTTGCAAGTGGGCGATATCATTACCCAGCTGGCGTTTAACGATATCAAAAATCTGAATGATTACGAGCGTGTGGTGAAACGCCTGCCCAAAAAAGAGCCCCAGGCGATTCGCTTTTTCCGTCAGGGGCACCCGGTATTTCGCTCGGTGATTATCAATTAGTTGCGTGCAGGTTAAGCTTGGCCGCGAGTTGAACTGGCTGCGCGGCCAAGCCTGCAGTGATGGCGGTTTGGTTTAAATTATTTTGTGTTACATTCGCTTGAGTAAAATCCGTTTGCGTAAAGCCAGATTGGGTAAACGCCAATAGGCTGAAACTGCCAATCATCAATTGGCTCCACACAAACGGATTGGCCAGCAACCCAAGCAAAATGCCAACCCAGGTGGCTGCTGGCGAAGGCAGTTTAGATAGCCGCAACCGCTGCATTTTCCTGCTCCAGGGCAGCGCTGAGTTTGCGCCACTCTGCCGCTGGTAGTAAGGGTGGCAGCAGCGCCAGTAAGTTAGCAAAGGCTTCGGCGGGCGCTCCCTGGCGCACAGCGCCGAGCAACTCCAGGCGTTCGCTAAAGCAAATATTGGGCAGCATCATTAACAGCGACTGCAAATTCTCCTCGGGCGATAAAGATTGCAATAGGCGCTGGTGAATTTGCGCTATTTGCTCCTCGCTAAAGTTGCGCCACAGCTGCGCGGCGTTATCAATATCCTCCAGCCACATATGCGCCAGGTTTTCGCTGACAAACAGTGAAAACTCGCGGTAGAGCGCCAGCAGTGCCGGGCGGCGGTCGGCTTCACTCAGAGTGGGGATGCGACTGAGCTCGGTTTTCAATTCAGCAATTTCGCGCTCGTGATCGAGGTGATCTGCGGCGGTTTGCAGGGGAATATCCGGCTGCGCCTGGTTGAGTGCGCGGTGGATAAAATGATTTTCGTGCTCGATATGGGCCTGGCAAAAATCCAGCAGGCTGTGGGTTTGCGCCAGTTGATCGGCCAGTGCCAATGGGTCAGTGTGATCCACCCGGCCCAGGTCGACCAGCGTCTGACCGAGGCTGGCGCGCAGGCCTTTATGGATGAGGGTGTAAATGTTGTAACGCTGATGGCTAATCAGGGGAGTTTTCATAGTCTGAATCCTTGATAAATCGGTTGAGTATTGGGCTGCTTGGCCCTGATGCCCATACTAGGTCAAGCCCGCTTCCGGGTTTCTTAAGTCTTTCCTAGCGACTTCCTAAATTTTTCCTAAATCTGCGGGTTTGCGGCATACTCATGGCAATTGCGCCGAGGGCTATAACCGCTTAATAGCATGGGCGCGGCTCTTTTATTACCAGAGGCGCTGCGCGCGCGTTGTCGGCGTCACCGCCCTAAGTGGATATGTCTAGGGAAGCCAGTGTCATGACCAGTCCATCGCCCGCCAAAGTCAGATTAAGCCCGGAGCAGGCCAGCTTTATTTGCTCCGGGCTATCCATTACTGCCTGCTCCCGCGATCTGCGTCTTACGCCTTCCATCTGCCGCGTTATTGCCTGCAAGGTGTCGGCGGATTTGGCTGAAGTGACACTGTTTATGGTAAGGCAGCAGGCGCAGACCCTGTTGCGTGATATTGAGCAGAGCGGGGTGCTGGCGGTGGTGTTTTCGCTTCCTTCAAGCCATAAAACCCTGCAAATCAAAACGGAGCTGGTGCGTATTGAACCCTTTGATCGCACCGACTTGCCCGCCCTGGAACTCAGCTCCGCCAGATTCGCTGCGGATTTGGAGCCCCTGGGCTACAGCCGCGATTTTTCGCGCACTCTGCACCATTATCGGCCCGAAGAGCTACTCAGCCTGGTGTTTTATCCCGCCGCAATTTTTGATCAAACCCCCGGCCCCAACGCTGGAAGCCTTATTCCTGTGGCGGCTGCCGCAGGCGAGGCGAGCGATCATGCCAAGCGCGGAGGTGGCCAGTGATTCGTCTGGAACAAATTCGCCGCTGTTTTGAAGGCTGGGTGCCTTCCACTCTGGCCACCTGCGATGCGGCAGGTGTGCCCAATATCACCTATGTATCCCAGGTGCACTTTGTCGATGCCCGCCATGTGGCGCTGACCTTCCAGTTTTTTAACAAGACGCGCGCCAATATCCTGCAAAATCCCCAGGCGACGCTGTTGATGATTGACCCATTAACCGTGGCCCAGTATCGCCTGTCGCTGGTGTACAAACACACAGAGTCCGAGGGTGCGCTGTTTCAGAGTATGAAAGCCAAGCTGGCGGGTATTGCCAGCGCCAGCGGCATGGAAAAGGTGTTTCACCTGCGCGGCGCCGATATTTATCAGGTGCTGCATATAGAGCCCGTGCCCTGCGTCAGCTTGCCGCTGAGCGAGCCAGAGCCCAATCGGCTGCTGGCGGTGCGGCAGATCTATCAGCAGCTGGAGCAGGCGCAAAATCTGGATGAATTGTTTGAGCAGTTACTTGAAAACCTGGCGCAACAGCTGGGCCTGGAGTCGGTGCTGCTGATGTTGCTGGACGAATCAGGCGAGAAGCTCTACACCCTGGCCAGTCGCGGCTATGCCGAATCTGGTGCAGGTTCGGAAATTCCCCTGGG
>CBIMZH010000028.1:0-11899 GCA_966248255.1 uncultured Cellvibrio sp. | reverse complement strand
AGGCGGCGCGACGCCAGAACCAGCGGTTGTACAGGCCGATATCCCAGCGATCGCCCAGCTGTTGGCTTAAGCCCAGGTCCAGCATCCAGTCGGGAAAGGAGGCAAAGGTATTGCTGGATTGATCGTTGTAACTTTTATTCCAGGAAACGCCAAGGTCCAGTTGTGTATCTGCCCAGCGGCAGTCGATTTCCAGCTCTGCACCATAGGCCTGGCTTTGCCCTTGATTTTTAAATTGATATAAATAGCCACTACTAGTATCCCCCGCCGGGCTGCCGCGAATCGCATCGCGCCAGCGGTTTTCATAGAGCGTCAATGAACCAAACCAATGCTGGCTTTGGCGTTGGTACACCAACTCCAGGGTGTCCATATGTTCGGCGCGCAGGTTGCGATTGGCGGCCAGCGTTCCGCCGCCGAGTATTTCAAACAGATTGGGCGCGCGATAAGCCTGGCCGTAAAGCAGCTTGGCCACAGATTTATCGGCAAAATTAACTATCAAACCCAGGCGCGGACTAAATTGCCGGTCGAAGTCTTGGTAATCATCCAGGCGGCCGCCAAAGGCAATTTCGGTATTTTGGTCCGGCAGGAGGCTGCGACCATCAAATAACAGGCTGTGGGTATCGCGCACATAGCCTTGATCTGCCTGAGGATTGTGATCCTGCACAAGCTGTCCCTGGGTGGACATTTGGGTCGACCAGTGTTTATCAACACGGGCGTGACTGTATTCATAGCCATAGGCGATTCGGGTGGTATCGCCCAGGTTGGCGCGGGCTAACAACTGGGCGCCGCTGCGCGATTCTTCGCGGTACTCCAGATTGGTGGTGGCCAGCGGTGAGTTGCGGTAGTCGCCGGAAAATCTATGCTCGCTTTGCCAGCTGTAGGCCATGGCGGAAAAGCTTTGGCTGGAATTAAATTCATAGTCAGCACCCAGGCGCAGCAAGTGAGTGTCGTCATGGGTTTGGGTGACATCCCGGCCGCCAAGATAGCTTTTATTTAAGATGCCCTTGCCAGGCCCAGGCAAGTCATCGGCATCCAATGCGCTATTTAGCAGAGTGGCAGATAGCTTGAGTTGGTCGCTGGGTTGAAGGCTGTATTTCAGCAGCAGGTTGAGCGATTCCAATTGTTTGTGTCGCTCGCCCTGTTCGGCTTGGCCGCTAACCGGATCTGTATAAGGGTAGGCAGTTGCGGTTTCCGCCAGGCCTCTGTAGGCAATGCCGGCAGCAAGGCTTTGCTGCTCCTGCTGCAGGCTGCCCCTAGCTACCAGGCTGCCAGCATCCGCGCTACCCAGGCTGGTATCCAGCGCTGCTTCGGTTCCCTGCGGGCTAAAGCTTTGCAATGAAAGCGCGCCAAGGAAGGCATCGGCGCCGTGCACCGAGGAGCCTGGCCCGCGTATAAATTCGGCGGCGCTCAACAGGCCAAGGTCAAAGCTATCGAGATTTTCCAGGCTATTGCCCGGGCGCAATTGGTTGAGGGGTACACCATCAAAGCGCAGGGCAACCCCGGTATTGGTGCCAAAAAAGCCGCGAGTACCCAGGCTGCGCGTGCCGCCGTTGGTGGGCGGGGCCAGGGTTGCCGGTGCTGTGTTTAACAGCTCGCCTATATAGCGAAAACCGCGGCGCTGCCATTGGCTTTGATCGAAGCGAGTGACGCTATTGGCGGTGGTTTGGGGTGTTTCGGTAAAAAAGGAACTGCTGGTGATGTTTATTTGTAGCAGCTCCTCCAGCGGCAAATCGAGATAATCATCTGCCTGGCTCGAACCTACGGCAAATACTAGAACAACAGCGGAATAGTTGATCAGCCTGGAGGCCATAGCGAGTACCGAGAAGAGGTCTGCCCTTGAGTATAGTGCGCAAACTTTCAGTAGCTGCAATTGCTACAGCTAACAATAGGTCTGGCTGACCTCGGCGGCGGTTATAGGCTTGGAGTAGTAGTAGCCCTGTAGCCTGTCTACCCCCAGGCTGCGACAGAGGTCGGCATTGGCGCGGGTCTCTATGCCTTCAGCCACCACTTCCATTTTTAGGGCTTTGAGCATTTGCGTCAGGCCGCTGATAAGCGCGCGACTTTTTTCGCTGCCCTGGTTATCCGTCATTATGGATTTATCCAGCTTGACTGCGGTGAGCGGAAAATTCTGCAAATGCGCGATAGAGGAATAGCCAGTGCCAAAGTCGTCGAGCGCCAGGGTGGAGCCAAGGTCGCGAATGGACTGTAACATTTCGCTGCGCGAGGCGATGTTATCAATTAACGCAGTTTCAGTAATTTCAAACTCTAATAAGCTTGGTGAAATTTGTGCTCGCTCGCACTCGTTTTTAATCCACTCGGGCAAACCGGAATCGGCCAACTGTACGGCGGAGACATTAATCGCCAGATGAAAAGGCTGCTGGCGATTTTTGTTCCATTGCGCAAGCTGCTTTATGCTCTGGCTGATAACCCAGCGGCCTATATCGATCATGAGGTGAGCCTCTTCGGCGATGGGAATAAATTCATCCGGGGCTATGGTTTGCAGCTCGTACTGCCAGCGCAGCAATACCTCAAAGCCAAAAATGGAGCCGTCCTGGGCGTTAAGTAATGGTTGAAAGGCCAGGGTAAAATCACCGTTATTCATGGCTTGAATCAAACCGTTCTCCAGCAGTAAGCGGCGCTGAGATTGCCTTTGCATGCCCTCCTCAAAAAATGAAATCTGGCCGCGACCGGCGCGCTTGGATCTGTACATGGCGATGTCGGCATATTTGAGCAAATCTTCGGCGCTATCCTCGTTGCCGCTACACACTGAAATACCTATGCTGACACTGGTGGTGACGTCATAGCTGTCAATTTCAAAGGGCAGTTTCATGCAGGTGCAAATGCGATCGGCAACGCGCGCTGCGTCATAGGCACTGTTTAAATTGGTGAGCATAAGCGCGAATTCGTCGCCGCCCAGGCGGGCAAACAATTCATTGCCCCTCAGGGTGGATAATACCCGGCGACACACGCGTTTTAGCAATTGATCGCCCAGCGAGTGGCCGTAGGTGTCGTTGATGAGTTTGAAATTGTCTACGTCAAACAGCAGTAGCGCGAGCGTGCTGCCGCTGCGCTTGTTGTTGGCGACCGCAACCTTGAAAGATTCATCAAATAAATAGCGGTTGGCAAGGTTGGTAAGCATGTCGCGCTCGGCCAGTACCTTTACCCGGTAAAAACTTTCGCGCAGTTCCTGCTCCAGCTCAAAGCGCTTGCGCGCCTGGAGTATGGTGCGGCGCAGGCGCGCGGCGGAGATCTCGCGTTTAAGAATAAAATCCTGAGCACCCGCCTGCAGCGAATCCAGCGCGACTTTTTCATCTTCGGAATGGCTCATCATAACCACTACCGCGGTAAAATCGTCACTGCTGTTGCGCAGCTCCTTGAGCAGTTCTATGCCGTCCCGCTCGGGCATGCGAAAGTCGAGCAGTATCACGTCAAAATGTTTGTTTTGACAAAGCTCCAGTGCTTGATTGGCGGTGGAGGCTTCGCTGGTGGTGCAGTTAAAGTCAGACTTTTGTAGCGAGCGTTTAATACTTTCGCGATCTACATCATCGTCGTCGACAACCAGAATATCCATGGTACCTCTCCTGGATAATTGCGCCCTGGGCAAGCTAATTACATTGCCTGGCGCTATAAAAAAGCTAGCGTCTTAAGTAAACAATATTCCAATATTCGTCCAGCAGCTGAATGACATTTAAAAAACCGCGGCCGCTGTCCTCTTTGACAAAATAGCCAGCAATCTGTTTTTGATAGGCTGCGGTCATATCCTCTTCGGCTTTGGATGTGGTGAGCACAAAAATAACCAAATCAGCCAGCGCAGGGTCCTGGCGCACAGCTTCAAGAAACTCCAGGCCATTCATGCGCGGCATTTGCAAATCCAGCAGTACCACAAACGGCCTGGGCACCTTGCCGCTGCGCACTTTTTCCAACGCATCCAAGCCATCGTTGGCGCGCACCAGCGGATTGCCTATGTGGCACTTGGCAAAACTGCGCTCCACTGCCATAGCATCTACATCATCGTCCTCGACTAACAGCAGTGTCACTTCAGCTTTATTTCGCATTGGCTATTCCTTGGCTGGAATTTAGGTTTGAGTTTGATGCTGGATTCAGGCTGCCTGCCCTGGGCAGTCGCGGCCAGTGGATATGTATGCAGGTGCCAGAGACGCCGTCGGACTCTATGCGGATATTGCCGCGGTAAAAGTCGACAATTTTTTTGCACAGCGCCAGGCCCATGCCACTGCCTTCGCGCTCATCCCTTGGTTTAAGTGTCTGAAACATCTGCATGGCTTTAGCCTGCAGATGAGGGGGGATGCCAGGGCCGTCGTCACACAGGCTTAAGCTATAGGCCTGGGGCTCTATTGTGCAGCCAATGCTGATTTTCCCCTGGTCGCGGTGGTGATGTTTAACTGCATTGGCAATCAGGTTGCGTAGCACCAGTTCCAGCGGCGTGCGCGGCAGTGCAATATCTATCTCCGGCACCGACAGTGTGAAGGCATTGCCAACACCCTGAAGTTCAAAAATATCCAGTGCCATCTCGCGCAAATTTATGTCTGTGGCTTCATAGGCGACGCGGCCCACGCGCGAGTAAATAAGCAGGTCGTCGAGCAGTTTGGACATGCGCTGCACCCGACCTTTAAGCAGGTGTAAATGGGGTTTGGCCGGTTCGGGTAAAAGCTCGCCGCAGTCTTCCTCTATCCAGCTGGCAAGTTTATCTATGGCATTCAGTGGCGCTTTAAGATCGTGGGAGGCGACATAGGCAAATTGATCCAGTTCGCTGTTGCTGCGCTCCAGTGCCTGGTTGCGCTCCTCCAGCAGCAGCGCCATGGTTTTTGCCTGGTGAATATCGATAATTTGTACGGCGATAAAAATAATTTGCTGCGCTTGATTTTTAATAACGCTGGCTGACAACAGGCCCCAAACCAGCTCGCCATCTTTGCGCTTATACAGCTGCTCGCGCGTCAGCTGATCTAGTTGGCCGGTGCGCAGCTGGGCAAAGTCCTCGCTGTAGCTCTGGTGAAATTTTTCCGCAAGCATGTCCTCTGCACTCAGGTTGATCATTTCCGCCGGGCTATAGCCAAGCCAGTCAGCAATGGCTTGATTGGCCTCAATAATCCGCCCCTGTAAATCCTCCAGGCAAAAACCCACTGGCGAATTTTTTATCGCGGCGGTGAGTACCGCTTCTTTCTCCGAGAGCTGCGCCTGGGTGGCAATCATTTCACTCAGATCGTGAACCACGCCGGTAAAAAATTGCTTGCCGTTGCTGTTGCTCTCGGTAATTTGCAAAAGTATGGGAAACTCGGAGCCATCGGCTTTTTGCGCGCGCATTATGCGCTTTTGCCCGATGAAGCGTTTTTCTCCGGTTTGCGCATAGTGCTGTAAATAGCTGTCGTGCTGGCTGCGGTAAGGCTCGGGCATAAGGCAGCTAATATTCTGTGCAATCAGCGCTTCGGCTTCATAGCCAAACAGTTCCTGTGCCGAGCGGTTCAGGCTCATGATCTGGCCGCGATTATCAATCACAATTACGCCGTCGAGCATGGCATCCATGGCTGCGCGCTGGCGCTGGTAGGTTTCATCCAGCTCGCCCTCCTGGCGGGCGATATTAAAATAAAATCGCTGCATCACTATGGCCATGGCGCCCAATAAAATCAGCAGGCCAGTAATGGTGAGTTGTAAGGGCCCGCGAAAGCTATTGAGGTAGTGTTGGCTGGCGGTGAGTTGCAGCTGCCATTGGTCGGCACCGCGCTTATAGTGGCGCTTGATGTGCAAGTCGCTCAGCGCTGGCGCGGCAGGCGCGGGCAGTTGCTGCGGCACGGCATTATCGAGAGCAATGCTGAGCGAATAGTTGCGGTCGTTCTCCAGGCGGCTGAGTGAATCCAATAGTTTTTTAAGCGAGACCAGGCTCGCCAGCCAGCGAATGTCTGTGTTTGGGCTCTGGAGTTTGGTTAACTTGAGCAGCTGGCCATCGGCTAATTGGCTGTAGCCGCCTGTGCCTGTGTTCAGGTGCCTGGGCACTTGCTTTAGCCACTGGCGATTCAGGGTTTCGCGATTGACTGCGCTAATCAGTTTGCCCTGGCTATCAAATTCAGCCAGCGCCACCAGGCTGGGCATATCGCGCAAATAGGTGTAAGCATCGGTGCGCCATTGCTGCGGTGAAATTTGGTTGTTGTTGATGCGCTGCACCATGCGCATTTGCGCCGCTTCAACTTCATCCAGGCGGGAAAAAATTGTCGCTGCCAGGTTGTCAGCTTTGTTGCTCAGGTTGAGCTCGGCGTTGCGATTTTGCTCCACGTTAATAATGATCAATGCATAAAGGCAGATAAGCACCACCGCGGGAATTGACCAGGACATTTGCCACTGTTGATAAGCGGCCAGCGGGCGCGATGGCGGCGCAAACTGCGCGGTAAGTGCAAGGCCAATAAGAATCAGGCCGGTGGCAGTGTGCGGTGCCATTTGCGCGTGGCTGGTCCAGCCGTAGGCGGATACCAGACCGGTGAGGTGGCCGGTGAGCGCGATAAGCCCCACGCCCAAAATACTTACCCCTAGGAGCGTCACCAGGCGTATTAGCGCGGCGGGTTTGGCCAGCTGTGCAACCAAGGCGGAGAGAAAAATCGCTATGCCAGCAATACCAAAACTCAGCGAGGTGTTGGGGGCCATGCGCCCGGGCGGCGCGGCAGCCGGGCTGAGAGTGTCGCGAATAAACAGCTCGTCCAGGCCCAGGTTGGCGTCAGTCAGGTATTGGGAAAATGTCGCCAGGCCCAGGGCGGCGGTAAGCAGGCCGAGGACAAGCGCCCACTGCCAACGCTGGCGATTTATCTGAATTAAACCCAGGGCGGCACAAAACAAGCTGAGCGCCGTGTTGAAAACCATAGTGGTATGGTTGGGCGAAATAATCAGATTGATTTTGAATGGCCAGCAGGCGAGTACCAGCAGGCCAATTGCCAGGGCGAGATAAACACCGCAGCTGGCAACTAGCTGTAAGCGAGTGGACCTAGCAGAGTTTTTTCTATCCCTGTTTGCTGCCGAGTCTGCCATGCAAACCTCCTCAGGTTTTCCTTTAAATGCAGCGTCCGGCGATAATTTCTCATTGGCTGTTTGGTCAATGGCTGTTTAGGACGGGCCAAGTAAAAAGGACCAAGTTAAAAGGGCCAAATTAAAAGAGCAGAGTTGAAAGAGTTAAGTTGAACTGTATAGTTCAAAACCCGCGAGCTGCAAAGCCAAATGCAAGTTATTTACATTTGTAAGCATTAGTTCCGGCTTTTTATTTCCCGAATACAAAAAATGCCAAAGTGCTAGATGTTTTGCTTCTTTGCCTTGGCGTCAAATGCGCCTTTCAATGCAATCAAATGCGCCTTTCACTGCAGTCAAATGTGCAGCCTGTGAGCCCTGGTTTGCCAATTGTGAAATTAACAGCGGAACGCAACCCAAAGCCGTTGCGAGCAACCTTAAAAAAGCCTACTCCAATTAAGCGCTTTGCGAGCGCGGATAATGATTTTTATGCCAGTGACTGGCGATATCTATGCGCCGGCACAGCCATACATCCTGATGGTTTAACACATATTGAATAAATCGCTCCAGCGCCGCCGCTCGCCCCGGCCGCCCGACAATGCGGCAGTGCAAGCCGATATTGAGCATTTTGGGCGCGTACTCGCCTTCGGCATATAGCGTGTCAAAGCTGTCTTGCAAATAAGTGAAAAACTGCTCGCCGCTGTTAAACCCCTGGGTGGCGGCAAAGCGCATATCGTTGCTGTCCAAGGTGTAGGGGATGATTAAATGCGGCTTGGCGTAATCCAGGTTCCAGTAGGGCAGGTCATCGGCGTAGGAGTCAGAATCGTAAACAAAGCCGCCGGCCTCCATAATCAGCTCGCGGGTGTTGGGGCTGTCGCGGCCTGTGTACCAACCCAGCGGACGGCTGCCGGTAACGCGGGTGTGAATTTCTATGGCGCGGGCAATGTGTTCGCGCTCAATGTCTCTGGGTATAAATTGGTAGTCGATCCAGCGGTAGCCGTGGCTGGCAATTTCCCAATCGGCGCTCAGCATGGCCTCTACCGCTTGCGGGTTGCGCTCCAGTGCCATAGCCACGCCGTACACGGTAATGGGAATCTGGTATTTGCTGAATAAACGCTGCAGTCGCCAAAAGCCGGCGCGGCTGCCGTATTCGTAGAGCGACTCCATACTCATATGGCGCGCTTCATAGGCGCGGGCGCCAATAATTTCCGATAAAAACGTTTCCGAGGCGGCGTCGCCATGGAGCACACAATTTTCGCCACCCTCTTCGTAATTAAGCACAAACTGCACGGCAATGCGCGCACCGCCCGGCCAGTTGGCCTGGGGTGGCTTGGCGCCATAGCCGATCAGGTCACGCGGATAAGGGGATTTATTTTCGCTCATGCTGACTCCTGCAAACGGGTCATTAAACTGAATTTGGCTTTTCACAATCTGGTAAAGCCTGGCTGTTCACAACTTGGTTAAGTTTGACTATAGCAGTGTCGGAGCAGCACTTGGCCGGACTTTTTTACCGGGACTTTTACGGTTAATAACAGGATTAATTCCGGTAGCCAGAGTGGACTTGGGCTATCGTGAAATTGTGTGCCTGTTAATTGCATCTATACCCGGTGCCTGTGTAAAAATTTAACTGCAAGTGTTTATCGATGCAAAACCCCAAGGAGACTTTTATGGTGGCCAATATTCCCTCTCAAATTGCCGTCGACTATGCGCAGCTGCCGGGCGCCCAGCTGCAGGCCAGCCGCGAATTTTTAGCGGCCATGCCCAAGGCGGAATTGCATCTGCATCTGGATGGCTCCCTCTCGCCGGAGATGATGTTCAAGCTGGCGCAGCGCAATGGTGTCAGCCTGCCCTATAAAACTGTGGCGGAAATCGAAGCCGCCTATCAATTTACCAACCTGCAAAGTTTTTTGGATGTCTACTACCTGGGCGCTTCAGCGCTGGTGCACGAGCAGGATTTTTACGACCTCACCTGGGATTATTTTTTAAAGTGCAAGGCCGACAATATTCGCCACACAGAACTCTCCTTTGACCCGCAGACGCACACCGAGCGAGGCATAGCCTTTGCCACAGTGATCGGCGGTATTCTCCGCGCCATGAGCGATGCCGAAGCCGAGTTTGGTATCACCTCGGCCTTAACCATGGATTTTTTGCGTCACCTGAGCGCCGCAAGTGCCATGCAAACCCTGGAGGAGTCGCTGCCATTTAAAAGTGAAATTGTCGCCGTGGGCCTGGACTCCTCCGAAGTCGGCCATCCACCCAGTAAATTTACCGAGGTGTTTGCCAGGGCCAAGGCCGAGGGCTATCGCATAGTCGCCCACGCCGGCGAAGAGGGGCCGCCTGCCTATGTGTGGGAGGCGATAAATTTATTGCAGGTGGAGCGCATAGACCACGGTGTGCGCTCCGATGAAGATCCAAAGCTGATGGATTATTTGCGCGAGACACAAATTCCGCTCACCGTCTGCCCGCTGTCCAATGTGCGCCTCTGCGTGTTCGACAAAATGGCCGAGCACAATATTTTTAAATTGCTCGACGCCGGCCTGCGCGTCACCGTCAACTCCGATGACCCCACCTATTTTGGCGGCTATATGAATGACAATTTTTTCGCCCTGGCCGAGGCCTTCCCCATGACCCGCCAGCAGGCGCTGCAACTGGCGCACAACAGTTTTACCGCAAGCTTTATCAGCGATGGCGAAAAGCAGCGGCTGCTGGCAGAGCTGCATAAGTTTGCCGCGAATTTTCACTAGCCGTCGTTGACCTTCAGTGGCCATTCTCACGCGCCCGCAACTGCAGATACCGCGCAGCATCTGGTATCTGGGTTTTGTCAGCATGCTAATGGATATCTCCTCGGAGATGATTCACAGTCTGCTGCCTATGTTTATGGTCACTGTGCTCGGTGCCAGCGCCATTGCCGTGGGTTTAATTGAAGGCCTGGCCGAGGCCACGGCGTTGATGGTCAAAATATTTTCCGGCAGCCTCAGCGATTATTTGGGCAAGCGCAAAGGCCTGGCGATTATCGGCTACGGCCTGGGCGCGCTGAGCAAACCCCTGTTTGCTGTTGCGCCTGGGCTGCAGTGGATTCTCGGTGCGCGCCTGCTCGATCGTGTTGGCAAAGGCATACGCGGCGCGCCGCGCGATGCGCTGGTGGCAGATTTAGCCCCGCGCGAAATTCGCGGCGCCGCCTATGGTTTGCGCCAGTCGCTGGATACCCTGGGCTCGCTGCTGGGGCCGCTGTTGGCGGTGCTGCTGATGATGCTCTGGGCCAATAATTTTCGCGCAGTTTTCTGGCTGGCCGTGGTGCCCGCCAGCCTTTCGGTATGTATTTTAATTTGGGGCGTAAAAGAGCCGCAGCGGGTGATGCTGCGCGAGCGGGTTAATCCCTTTGAGCGCGCCAGCCTCGCCCGCCTGGACAAGTATTTTTGGTGGCTGGTGGGTATAGGCGCCTGCTTTACCCTGGCGCGCTTTAGCGAGGCATTTTTAATTTTGCGCGGGCTGGATGCCGGCATCAGCCTCGCCCATGCGCCCCTGGTGATGGTGGTGATGAATCTGGTTTACGCCGCCGCCGCCTATCCCTTTGGTCGCCTCTCGGATTCGGTAAGCAAGCGCAAGCTGTTGGCGCTGTCGCTGCTGGTGCTTATTGCCGCGGATCTGCTATTGGCCATTAACCATCACTGGCTGATGGTTATGCTTGGTGTGGGCCTTTGGGGCCTGCATATGGGCATCTCCCAGGGGCTGCTGGCCACTATGCTGGCCAACGCCATCCCCCAGGAGCTGCGCGGCACCGCCTTTGGTATTTTTAACCTCGCCTGCGGCCTGGCGCTGCTCTGCGCCAGCTTTACCGCCGGACTTGTTTGGGAGCTGCTGGGCCCGGCCTTTACCTTTTACGCCGGTGCGCTCTTTTGTGTGATTACCCTGGTGCTGTTGCAGCGCTCGCTGGCGGCCATACCCGGCGCAAGTGCAAGCCATTAAACCGATAGATTGATAATGCCGCCTGCACCCAGGCCCTGTATGGGGCGGTTAATACCATCCCCGGGTATTGCCGCAGGTGGGGCAGAGCGGTTCTGGATTTCCCCCTGGCTTTGCAGCTCGTTTTCTACTTGGCTTTGCAGTTCGCTCTGCACTTGATTTATCTGGGCGCGCAACTCGCCAACAATCCTCTGCTTATCGCTGCTGGATGTGGTGCTACAGCCCTGCCAATCGGCGCACTGCTGCTGCAGCTTTTGCAGTTGGCTGTGCAGTGCCGCACGGCTGCCGCCACTCATCGCCAAATCGCCCATATTCACCTCCGGTCATATGCCTGTGGCAAATAGATGCAGCAGTGGGGCAAAGGTTACAAATTGGCAAATTGCGGGCAAAAAAAAGCCCGCACAGCGGGCCAATAGCGGATACAAACAACAAGCAAAACAAACAAGAAAAGCGAACAACAAAAGCAAACTACAAAAATTGGTTAATCAGCCAGTAGCGCGGCTCTGGAAGCTGTCGCAATAGTTGGCCAAATAGGCTTCCAGCTGGCCATTCAGCAACTGCTTATCGCTGTCGCTAATCCAGGCGGCCTCTATGGCGTTGGCCATAAGCGCGGCCAACTGGTCGCTGCAAAGCGCATCGCTGCTCTGCACCTGGTTGAGCAGTTGGGTAAGGTGGGTGCGTCTCAAACCGGGCGCCTGGGGCGTCAGGTTTACCAGTGGGCTTTCCGCCAGCAGCTGGCCCAGGCCCAAGGGGGCAGAGGGTTCGCCGGGCAGCAGGCACAAAGTCAGGCCCAGGCGCTCCTGTAACTCGCTCAATTGCAGTGAGCGCCAGTCGCTGCTGTCCTGGGTCAAAATCAAACGCTGCGGCTGCAGCTGGCGCAGTTGCGCTGCCGGGGATGGGCACGTTCGCGGTCTTCGAAATCGACGAGTCGATCCATTTT
>CBIMZH010000027.1:0-11928 GCA_966248255.1 uncultured Cellvibrio sp. | reverse complement strand
TTTGTTTTGCGCCACACGGGCACAGCGGCCGGAATGATTGCCCGCTTTAAAGCATTGGGGGACATTTTTACTAATGGCGATGCTATTGCTCAGGAGCTTATCCAGACACGCTGCACCCGCGGCGCCGACATTGCCCGACGCCTGCGCTTTAGCGAGGCAATTGCTCAGGGCATACACTCCCTGGATGAACACTGGAATGGACAGGGGCGCCCCGACGGCCTGAGTGGCAACCAGATTCCGGTTTACGCACGCATAGCCCTGCTCGCCCAGGTGGTGGACATTATGAACAACTCCTCAGGCCCAGAGGGGGCACTTGCGGAAGTAAAAGCGCGCGCCGGCAGCTGGTTTGATCCTAGCTTGACCCAGGCCTTTGCCCAGGTAGCCGCCCAGCCCGGCTTCTGGCAAACCCTCAACAGCGAAAATCTGAGCGAGATAATTCTGACGCTTGAGCCTGGCAACCATGAAAAACCGTTGGATGAAGACTTTTTTGATGATATTGCCGAAGCCTTCGGCCAGGTAGTTGACGCCAAAAGTCCTTATACCGCAGGTCACAGCGCCAGAGTTGGGCTCTACACCAGTCTGCTGGCAGAGGACTTGGGCATAGATGAACACAGAGCACGATGGCTCAAGCGCGGCGCCCTGCTCCACGACCTGGGCAAACTGGGTGTGAGCAATTGCATCCTCGACAAACCCGGCAAGCTGACCCAAAGCGAATACGATGCCATTAAGCAGCACGCGGTGTTCACCGATCAGATACTGCAGCGAATCCAGGCCTTTGGCGAGCTGGCCCGCATCGCCAGCGCCCACCACGAGCGGCTCGATGGTAAAGGCTACCCGCTTGGCTTGAGCGCAGAAGAAATAAGCCTGGAGACACGCATAATTACCACCGCCGATATTTTTGATGCCATTACCGCCAAGCGCCCCTACCGCGATGCTGTTCCCCTCAGTAAAACCCTAGGCATGATGGAAGAGGCAGTGGGCACGGCGCTGGATCCCCGCTGCTTTGCCAGCTTGAAAAAGCTAACCCGCGAACACCCGGAGCTCTTCCCCGACGTTCATCAAGACTAGTTTTTCAGCAAAGCAGCCCTGGCCATACGGCTCAGCTTCACCGAAAATGACCAGCACTCCAGGCTCAGTAAACGGAAGACCCGCATGCAACGTTTATCCCCCGGCATTAGCCGCGCCCTTGGCATTTTCCTAGGTATTATCTGCAACCAATTAAGCTGGGGCCAGGCGCCAACACAAATCCTGCAGGTTAAAGTCTCCCCGGTTGGCGAGATCAACGCCAGCAACTACGGTGCTGATCAAATTCAGCGGCCCACCGACAAATACAATATGTCGCTGGAACCCGGCGCCGCGCTGCGCTGGATGTATGACCCTTTTTATATTTCTGTGAGTAGCGCCAGTGGCGATGACCTCGCCCTGCCCGGCGCGCACCTGAGCACCTTTGCCGTTGGCCTTAGCGGCATCAGCTTCGGCACTTTTGAAACCAACCCCAATGCCTATTTACTTGGTGGTATTGGCTTGGGTGCCGGTCAATTCAGTTATGACGACTCACAACTGGACGACTGGGAAGCCATGTTTGAGGCCAGCGCCGAATTTGGCCTGCTGCTTGGCAAGCACTGGCTGTTGGGCGCCGGTGGCGACTATCAGGTGTTTGGCGATATAGGCGAAACCAAAGCGCGCGGCTGGCGCTTTTACCTCAGCAGCGGCTGGATGTTTTAACTTTCCGATTAGGTGTTACGACAAGATGTCTTCGATTTGCGAAGTGGAGTTAAGCAAAAGCTACCTCCTGCTCAACCACGGCCCGGTAACGATTATTACCAGCGCCCATAATGACAAACGCAATATCATGTCCGCCGCCTGGGCCATGGCGGTAGACTTCTCCCCTGCCAAGCTGGCAGTAGTTATAGACGCAAATACTTATACCCGCGAGCTGGTAGATGCCAGTGGCGAATTCGCACTGCAAATTCCCAAAAAGAAAATCGCGCA
This sequence comes from uncultured Cellvibrio sp., assembly GCA_966248255.1. Taxonomy (GTDB): domain Bacteria; phylum Pseudomonadota; class Gammaproteobacteria; order Pseudomonadales; family Cellvibrionaceae; genus Cellvibrio. The sequence goes on along the minus strand of CBIMZH010000027.1, from coordinate 9,936 downwards.
AACAGTGATGGATGTTGGCAGCGTCTGCGGCCGCGAGCAGGATAAGTTTGCGCACTTTAAGCTCAACAGCTTTGCCGCACAAAAAATTCAGGCCCCCTTATTGGAAGATTGCATAGCCTGGCTGGAATGCAAAGTCATTAAACAGGAAAGCGAAAAATACGATTTGATTTTGGCCGAAGTTGTTGCCGCCCAAGCCGATGCCCGCCAATTTATTGATAACCGCTGGCAATTTTCCGACGATAAAAATGAACGCAGCATTCACTATATGGCGGGCGGCGAATTTTATGTAACAGGGGAAAAATTTAAAGTCTGAACCGACCAAACCAGCCAGCTTAATTCCGCAGCGCTCACGCAATAAAAAAGGCCGGCAATTTTGCCGGCCTTTTTCTAACAAACAACGGTATTAATTACTGCACACCAGAGTCCAGGAGCCGTCGCTACCGGGAACACTGTTGGTCCACCAGTTGGCTTTATAAACGCTGCCGTTATAAGCCATTTTATCGCCGCCTGCGGCGTGATCCGGGTTACCTGCCCAATTAACCTGAGTCCAGTTGGGATACACATTCACGCCAGCAGTACAGCTGCCAGTGCTGGAAACGCTGGAGCTAGTGCCCGAGCTGCTGGTTGAGCTGCTGGAGCTAGCCACTGAACTGCTGCTTGAAGAAGTAGCCGCACTGGTGCCGCGCGCATGATCAAAACTTACGCCATAGGTTTTACCGCCAAAGGTAACTGTCCAGTTGGAGTACATGCTGGTGGGCAACTTCTGGGTAAAGGTGTAGGTCTTGCTTGCGCCAGGTGCGATTGAATCGTAGCTGGGCACACTGAAACGGGCGCGATTGAAATCGCTGTCCAGGCCAGTACCCACGTTATCGCCACTGTGGCCATCTTCAATGGTGCTGATCGCCAAGCCGGATTGATCACCAATATTACCTGTATCGGAAGTACCGTAATCAAATTCAAATACGGCGCTGCCAGGAATGGTAATACTGGAATCGTTAGTCAGGGTCAACTTGCCAGTGATGGGGAAGTTGCTGTCGCCCACGGGATAGCCACCCAGGCTGTAGCTCATGGCAATGGTTTCACTGGGCATAGCGCGGTTGGCTTTGCTTGCACCGTAAACGCTGGTATCGGCAAACTTGTTGTACAGCAGCGTGGTCATGGTATCGCCCACAGTACATTCTTTAGTTGCATCATCCGGGCAGGCAAAGTCACCCGACAATTCCCAGAACATGATGCCACCAATGCCTTTGTCGATAACGTAATCGGCTTTTTTGTTCAGCGACTCTTCGTCTTCAGTGGACAGGAATACTTTAGTCGTAGGGTTCCACAACCAGGGGCTGACAGTCACAGGGTCATAGTAACGGGTATAGGTACCTTTCAAATCAGCCGCACTCAAGCCGTAGACAGACAGGTAACTGGGGGCCAGGTTGCGCTCCAGGTTTTTAGCGTGCCACATGGGGTTAGCACCCGCAGCCACTTCGGTGCCGTTTTCCACATCGTGCCAAATGTTATCTATACCCAGGGCGCCAGCACCACAGGACGTAAGACCCTGCGCACATTGAGTAGAGGTTGGCGACTTGCCCCAGAGGCCGTTAGTGCCGCCGGTCACATCGCGCCAGCCGCGGGTGTAGTAAGGCACACCTATGTTGATACGACCTGCAGGCATAGAGCCGCGGAAGTAGTGATAGGCCCAGTCGGTGTTGAGGTAGCCAATGCCATAGGCACTGTAGAAACTCCACTTTTGCAGCTCGCCATCCTGACCGTCATCGTAGAGTGCCGCTTGCGGACCAGCGTATTCATTCCAGGCGCCGTGCAGGTCATAGCTCATGATATTCACGTAATCCAGATACTGGGTTACTTGATACATATCCATACCGCGCAGCAGATAACCTGAAGCAGGCGCTGCCACTGTCAGCAAATAGTGCTTGCCATCCTGTGCACCGGCAGCGTCCAGTTTTTCACGCAGCGTTTTCATCAGCGCCACAAAACCGGACATCAATTTGGCGCGGCGGGCGTTGGAGTAAGTCCAATCCAGCGGGTTGCCGGCATCGGACATAGAGGTCGCGTATTCGTAGTCGATATCCACACCGTTAAAGTTATAGGTGCGCAGGAAATCCACCGCAGAATTGGCGAAGGTATCTATATTGGCCTGAGTGTCAGTCAAGGTATAGAAACCACCATTGGCAACGCGATCGCCATTGCTATTGAAATAGCCGCCAGTTTCGGCCCAGCCACCCACAGAGATCATGGTTTTAACTTGCGGGTATTGTTTTTTGAATTTGCTCAACAGGTTGAAGTGGCCCTTGTAAGCAAACTCCGGGTCCATCTCGGCACCGGCAACACCCGGCCAGGTCAATCCGGTTGCCGCGTTGGTGGCGCTGGTCACATCACCCACAGACAGCTTGTTGTCCTGCACGTGCGCAAAGGCGTAGTTGATGTGAGTAATTTTGCTCCAGGGAATATCCTTGGCCAGATAGCGCGGCGCGCCATCGGCACCCAAGCGCCAGCTGGGGAAGTAACCGATGATACGGCGGTCAATTGCCATTTTTTCGCGACCGCTGGTGTCGTACACAGTACAGTAAGGATCATCAACACCCGGGGTTTTATACATACCATCGGGGCGGCAGGCTTCATTGCCAGACACACTGGATGCGCTGGAGCTAGTCACCACAGATGAACTGCTGGAAACAACAGAAGAGCTAGAAGAAGCTACTGATGAACTAGAAGAAACTACTGATGAACTAGAGGAAACTACCGATGAGCTGGAAGAAACTAGGCTCGAAGAAACCGAAGAAGAACTGTTCGATACCACTGAAGAGCTAGATACAACCGAAGAGCTAGATACAACTGAAGAACTGGATACTACCGACGAGCTGGATGAAACCACACTCGAAGACACTGACGAAGAACTGGTTGCACTACAGGCGCCCAGGCTGCTCCAGGCGTTAGTCCAGGCCCAGCCGGAACCTGGCGCGTAGGGGCCACCAACGGTACACCAGCCACCCACAGTACACTGATAGGCGGTATCACTGTTTTTAACTATGGCGCCAGTCGCGTAACTGGAGCCGTCAACATATTGCGCCGCACTCGAACAATCATAGGCATGAGCCTGCGCAGTTAATAAAGTCACTGCCCCGGCAAGGGTCAGCTTGATCATGTTTCTCATGGTTTTCTCCAGCAGTTAGGTAAATGCGTGCATCTACCGGGCTTTATTGTGAATCCCTGTTTTGACTTCAAAAATAATCTGCGCAGCAAAGCCATAGCCCAGAATTTTTGGGCAAAACAATAGCCTTCACGCAGAGTGAATATTTTTGAAAATAAGTCGATTAGGTGTGAGCCTGTGTGAGGTAGCTTCTACGAGCTTTGGATGACAGGTCACTCAGGGTGCTGAAAATTTATTATCTGGCAGATCCTTTTGCGCCCCTTGCCCAGCACTAACTGGAAGCATCTAAACTACGCGCAGCAGACAACGTTGTCAATCGTCTGCGAGCAAAAATAGGTCGCTTTATTTAATTTTGTGATTTGCCGCGCGCAGCCAATTTTTTTCACCAAAAAAGCGCAAATGCCGCCGCAAAGAGCACCTGTCTGGTGCTAATTGGTGTTTGCGGCTCAAGGGCGACAGGCTAGGGATAATAATATTTTGTGCTAAAAAAAAGGCCCACCTAAGTGGGCCAACGCTCAGAGACAAATATCAGTGCCTAGGCAGCTGATTCTTTCGGCTCCTGGACAACTGCAACGGGCAGGAACCAGGTTTCAGCTATGCGGAAGTGGAGATTGCCGATTTCCAATTGGATCTCGTCAATGTATTCATGTAATCCATGTTGCAACAACTGGTCCAACTCTGCCGTTTCCAGTTTTTGTTGCAGGTTAACTATGCAAGCCAGCACTTTTTCGCTGTTGGGCATACCCCAGAGGCACTGCTCCAGCTGTTTAAAGCTGTGCGCCACTGCACGGGGGAAGTCCTCGCTTTGCAGTAAGAATTTGACTACGGCATTGGCATTAACCCTGTCGCGCACCTGCTGGCGATACATCTGATAGCCACTCAGCGAGCGCAGCACATTCATCCACAAAATATTGTCGTAAGGCTCAGAGGACTCAGAGGTGCCACTGGACAAATGCGGCAGCAAATTGACCAGGCCGACATCGACAATACGCGTAGTCATATCGGCGCGCTCCAGGTTGCGCCCTATGCGAATTAAATCGTAAGCATTGTTGTGGCTCATACAGCCGGCGAGCAGCCCGGTAAACTGCTGCACACTGTTAATCACATGCTGCAAAATAATATTGCGGTCGCGGCGCGAGCCAACGCGCTCGGCGCGATCGCGAATATAGTGGTACAAATCATTAATCAGCTCCCAGGCCTCCATGGGCATAATCTCGCGGGTAATACGCGCGTTCTCGCGCGCCCAGCTGAGGGAGTTAATCAGTGATGCCGGGTTGTTTTTATCCACCAGCATAAAATGCACAACGGTTTTCTCGTCGGCCAGCTGAGTGTCTCTTTCAAAATAATTGCCAGTGCCGCTGATATCGATCAACGAGCCCCAACCCACACGCACGCCGCTGGGTAAATCCAGCAGCAGGTTGGAGTTGACGTTAACCAGGCGCGCGATATTTTCGCTGCGCTCCATATAGCGCCCCAGCCAGTAAATTCGCTCTGCTACTCGCGACAACATAATTAGTCCTCCACCACAATCCAGGTGTCTTTACTGCCGCCGCCTTGCGACGAGTTAACCACATAGGAGCCTTTGCGCATGGCGACCCGGGTTAAACCGCCGGGGGTCACATGGTGTTCGCGGCCCTGCAAAATAAACGGGCGCAAATCCACGTGGCGCGGCTCGGCATTGCCACCGGTGAGAATGGGGGCAGTAGACAGGGAGATAAGTGGCTGGGCCATATAGTTGCGCGGGTTAGCCTTGATACGCAGGGCAAATTCCTCCAACTCTTTTTTACTGGCTTGCGGGCCGATAATCATGCCGTAACCGCCAGATTCATTGGCTGGCTTAACCACCAGCTTGTCGAGGTTGGCGAGCACATAGTCGCACTGCTTTTTATCGACACAGAGAAAACTGGGCACATTGGGCAGAATTGGCTCCTCGCCCAAATAGTATTTGATCATCGCCGGCACGAAGGTATAGATCACCTTGTCATCGGCCACCCCGGCACCCGGGGCATTGGCCAGGGCGACATTGCCCTTGAGCCAGGCGCGCATCAAACCGCGCACCCCCAGCACCGAATCCGGGTGGAACATGTCAGGGTCGAGGAAAAGATCGTCAATACGGCGGTAGATCACATCCACCCGCTTCAAGCCATCGATACTGCGCATATACACACAGTCGTCGCTATCCACCAACAGGTCATTGCCCTCAACCAGCTCCACGCCCATTTGCTGCGCCAGATAGGAGTGCTCAAAGTAAGCCGAGTTATAAATCCCCGGGGTGAGTACCACTATCTCGGGGCGATCTGAAGGTCGCGGCGAGAGTGAGGCCAGGGTATCAAACAGCTGCATGGGGTAATCGGTGACCGGGACAATCTTGTGGTTCTCAAACAATTCAGGGAACACCCGCTTGGTCACCTTGCGGTTTTCCAACATGTAGGACACGCCCGAAGGCACGCGCAGGTTGTCTTCCAGTACGTAAAAATCGCCCTGGTGATCGCGAATCAAATCGCTGCCGCAGATATGCGACCAGACGCCATAGGCGGGCTTCATGCCCATGCACTCTTTGCGGAAGTTGACTGAATCCTCAAGCAGATACGCAGGGACGACTTTGTCCTTGATAATTTTCTGCTCGTTGTAAATATCGTTAATAAAACAGTTGAGGGCGGTGAGCCGCTGGACTAAGCCTCGCTCGGTTTTTTGCCACTCTTTTTGCGGGATAATGCGCGGGATGATATCGAAGGGCCAGGCGCGATCTATATTGCCGGCATCACTGTACACAGTGAAGGAGATACCCATGGTTTTGATGGCCAACTCGGCCGAGAGCTTGCGCTCTAAAAGATCGTTACTGCTGAGGGAACTAAGATGGCTGGCAAGGTGCCTGGCCTCTGCCCTGGCTAGGCCGGGGGATTTTATAACTTCGTCAAAAAAACTGCCTGGATCGTATGTATTCCAATCAACTCGGGTTTCACCTTTGATTTCACCCATGGAGACTTCCTTTAACATTTTATGCCTCGCTATTTTTTGCATCTCTGAGCTGGGTGCCCGCTGATCGCCAACTCTGGCTTCCCTTTTCCCGAGTCCCGGGAAACTTCAGCGAACTACACCTCAGTTACTGCAAATTCATTGCCAACCACAAACAGACCTATCGCGAACCCCATCAATTTTCATTTTGCTTTGATGAGACTCAAATCCTTAAGTATTTTGGGTGATATAAATCTTAGTCTTTGGAGCCGGCACGACTTACCCCAGTGGATTTACCCTAAACCAACCGGCAATACTGGCCCGATGCTTGGCTGCTGGTAAAACCTCATGGGGAAAGTCTTCACTAAGAAATATAGCCAATCTGCCACCTTTTGGTGCAACTCGCTCCAACTCCAGCTCGCCGGCACCATCGTAAAGCACCAATTCACCGGCATCTTCTGGCAGCCAGTCAGTATTGAGATAAAACACCGTGGAAAGTTTGCGCCCCGGATTCCCCTTAAAGGCATCCAGATGCTTTTGATAGAAGTCGCCCCGCTCGTAAACCGCAAAGTGACATTCGTACTCAAACAAGCCCAAAAACAAACGCTGGTTTAGCCCCGAGCGGAGTTTATCCATCCAGCATAAAAATTCTGTGACAGCCGGATGGCGTTGTTCATCGGCAATCTCATCCAGCCAGCGGATCTTGTCGCGGCGCACCTGACGGTTAAGTTGATAGTCGTCGCCGCGGCCAATTCCCGCCGGGCGCAGCTCATCGGCCAGGTCCTGCTCCAGCGCCTGACACAGGCCAGCCACCAGTCGCTCCGGCAGCAGGCCATCCAATACCAGGTAACCCGGCCCCGCCAGGGCATCGGCGATCTTGTCGAGCCAGGCGGTAAAGTGATCCTCCTCCGATAAAGGGCCGACAAAGGGGTCTTCGGCCGCCACCGGAAAACTGGCATCCAGCGCCGAATCCACAACGTCAAGCTGCGCCGCTTGAGGCATACCAGCCAGCCCGTCGGAAACAGGCGCTTCAGCTGGGGATGGCGCCATATCTATAGGCCCTGTACCTAAAGCCCCCGTGGTTAAAGATGAAGACGCAAACTCGGCGGGGGCCAGTTCAGCAGGGGGGAGTTGCGGAGGAACAGTTGGAGTCATAGCCACCTTTTACAAAAACTCATCTAAGCGGATTGCGCCCGCAACGGGCGGGCGCAGGATATTCAGGCGCGGAGCAGTTGGGTTTGATTCATATCAACAAGGCGAGGCGACCAGAGAAATAAGATGCTTGCCGGGAAACTGCGTCTGCCGGGCTTGCCACCGGCACTGTTAAGAAGAGGAGGTTTAACGTGTCCCTATTCAACCAAGCCATCCACTGGGATAAGCACATCATCCAGCGCTACGACCTGGCGGGACCGCGCTATACCTCCTACCCTACGGCCCCTCAGTTCCGCGAATCATTTTCCGAGAAGACGCTGCTAAACGCCATAGCCCAGAGCAACGATTTATCGCGCCCGCTCTCGCTGTATTTCCACATCCCCTTTTGCGACACCCTCTGCTATTACTGCGGCTGTAACAAGGTGGTCACCCACAACAAGGGCCGCGCCCTGCCTTATTTGCAGCGGATGATCCAGGAGATGGCGCTTTACGCCGAACACATAGACAACAACCGCCAGGTGCAACAGCTGCACTGGGGTGGCGGCACGCCCACGTTTATCAGTGACGAGGAGATGAGCCTGCTGATGAAATCCACCCGCCGCCTGTTCAAACTGGCGCCGGAGGAGCAGGGCGAGTTTTCAATAGAGATTCACCCGGGGCGGGTGAGCATTAAAACCATGGCCCATTTGCGCCAGCTGGGTTTCAACCGGGTGAGCATGGGCATTCAGGATTTCAACTCCCAGGTACAGCTGGCGGTTAATCGCTATAACAGCCAGGAGCAGGTGGCCGACCTGGTCTACGCCCTGCGCCGACAGGAATATAAATCCATCAGCATGGACCTGATTTACGGCCTGCCGCTGCAATCCTGCAGCAGCCTTAAATCCACACTGGACAAGGTTATCGACCTGGCGCCGGATCGTCTGTCGATTTTTAACTACGCCCACCTGCCCCATCTGTTTAAAAGCCAAAAGCTGATTAAAGAGGAAGACCTGCCCAGCCCGGCAGAGAAACTGGAGATGCTGCAAATGAGCATTGAGCAGCTACAGGCAGCGGGCTATGTGTATATAGGTATGGATCACTTTGCCAAACCGGGCGATGAGCTGGTGTTGGCTCAGGAGCGCGGCGACCTGCAGCGCAACTTCCAGGGCTACTCCACCCATGGCGACTGCGACCTACTCGCCTTTGGCGTGTCCTCCATCAGCAAAATTCACAATGTTTATGTGCAAAATGCCAAGGATCTAAACAGCTATCAGCAGCGCCTGGACCAGAGCCTGCTGCCCATCGCCAAGGGCTTCACCCTTAACAGCGAAGACGAGCTGCGCGCCTTTGTTATCAACCAGCTGATCTGCCATTTCCACCTGGACTTTAGCCTGGTGATGCGCGAGTTCGGCGTGGATGTGCGCCATCACTTCCACCAGGAGCTGGCGCAATTGCAGCCCATGCTGGAGGATGGGCTCATATCAATAGACGAACACAGGCTGCAAGTGCACAACACCGGGCGCATGCTGATTCGTCGCATCTGCATGGTGTTTGACGAATACCTCAACAACAGCCAGCAGATACGCTATTCAAAGATTATCTAATCAGTTTGCAGCCGTGGCGTTAAGCGCGTCCGGCAGTTTTTTGAGGGTGTAGATATCAAAGCGGCTGGACTTGCCCTCCAATTGATAGGAGGGAGCCTGATTATTTAAAAATGGCGCCTTGCGCGGGCGTTTTACCACCACGCGATAATTGACGTGAGCCAGCGCCAGGGGCAGGAGCGCATCGGCGTCTTCGTCCGCACCCACCAGCGAGTGGAACGCGCGCATTTCTTTTTTGACATCCGCCGATTTGTGTCGCTCGGGGAACATGGGGTCTAAATAAATCACATCGGGGAAATCCGCCCCCGCCAGGGATTCGAGATAAGCCTTGCTGTCGCTGGCGACCAGATTCATGCGCGCAATTATCTGGGCAAGCTCCGCATCCTCGGCCAAAGCATAGGCGCGGGCGCGCGCCAAACCATCGCGCAGCAGCGCATGAACAATCGCCATTCGCTCCACCATTTGCACCTGACAGCCGAGGCTGGCGAGGACAAAGCTGTCCTTACCCAGGCCAGCGGTGGCATCCAGTACCCGCGGATATACCCCCGCCTTTAAGCCCACCGCCTTGGCAATCATCTGGCCTTTACCGCCGCCAAACTTGCGCCTGTGGTCAACCGCGCCCTGGGTGAAATCCGCCAGAATAGGCCCAGGCGCTTTAGCGCCCGTCTGCTGCAGCGCCAACCCCTGGGCAGTCAGCAGCAGCGCAAAATCACAACCCTGCAGCTGCGCCGGGTCGCCATCGGGTAATAAAGTCAGGCCAAGTTGTTGCGCCAGCGGCTGGGCCTCGGCCAGATCAGCGGCGGCACACACCAGGGGGATATCAAACATAGTCGCACTCCAAATAAGCGCGCCATTGTGCCATATCAAACCCAGCCCCGGCATAAGCGGCCACGGGTGGCTGCACAGGGTTTATTGCGCGCGCAACTGCTGGATATATTTCAACTCGTGCAGTGCGCCGCGATCATTTTTATCCAGCGCCAGGCACTCGTTAAACTTGGTCTCGGCCTTGTCCAGCTGGCCCAACTCAATCAGGTTATAGCCAATGCCGCGCTTGGCGCGCGCCAGTTCACTCTGGCGTATGGCCTC
>CBIMZH010000026.1:0-11936 GCA_966248255.1 uncultured Cellvibrio sp. | reverse complement strand
TGCAGCGATAGCGATTTGAGTGAGGAATTTAATAAACTGGATAGCCAAATTTATGGCCAGCAGGGCAAGGAATTTAACGGCGAGAAATTACTGGAGTTATTGGCTAACTACAGACGCAAGGCCAACCGCGACCAAAAGGAAAAACTGCAACCGCTCTACCCTGAATAACGGCTGTCTGAAAAACAATTACCTGAATACCAGCTTTTTGCAACAGCCCGCCTTAACGGCGGGCAAACTGTAAATTGTCAATTTGCTGATCAAATTGTTCCAGCACATGATCGATACAGCGAGTTGCCAAATCAAAATAATCCCTTGGGCTTATCCCCGGCGTTTCCACCACTAATTTCTGCTCAATTGTCAGCAGCAAATTGGTGATTTCCTTGCGCGATGGCTCGGGCCAATTAACCTCAATCGCACCGGCAATTTTATTGCGCAAATGGTTCAACTGAATACGCATCACACTGTTGCACTCGCCGCGCGCGGCCACCCCCGTGCCCAGCGCGCGCGCCTGACCTATGTATTCCGCAATCGATAACAGGTAGCGCCAGTCGGTATCCAGCGCGCCTCCGCCCATTTTGCTTAGATGATGCGCATCTGCCAGGTCCTCAATCAGATACAGCAGATTGGCAATTAATATATTGTGCTGCTTAAAATTATTATCGGCATCGCCCTGCCGATAAGCGCCGCTCAAACGCTGCCAGTGGTCGCTTAAGCTATTCCATTTAACATTGGTATCTATCCAGACACTGCGCTCCTGCAGCTCGCGTATTTGCCGAGTAATACGCGCGCTTAGCTTTTCTATATCGGCAGCAGCTTCGCGATTGCCATTAATATAACCCGTGGTTAAGCCGCGGTGTTGCTGAATGGCCGCAAGTATGCCGCGCAAAGCTTTTATATACTCAATGCCATTTTTAAACAGCTTGTCAGAGTGGCATTTTTTGCGGAACAGTGAGTAGCCGAGAAAAATAATAAACACTGCCGGCAGGACTACATAAACCAGTAATAATGGCAGGGGTGTATCCATAAACGTTTATTCCGCGCTATGCGTTAGTTGGTGCAAATGCTCTGCTATTTCCGCCGCCTGGCCCGCGCGATAACTGTTCTGACGGGCAAGATCGGCAACCACTTCGATATGCTGGGAAATCTCCCGCGCCGCCTGTCCCTGTTGCTGCGAAGCGACGGCAATACTGTCGATTGAAGTAAATACGCTATCGGTTTTTGCCAAAATAGCCTGCAAGGCGGCATTGGCTTCTCCGACACCGGTGAGCGAGGATTCCGCCTTAACCACAACCTCGCCCATATTTGTCAAAACCTGCTCCATCACGGTTTTTACACTGGCAATATTTTGCGCTATTTCCTGAGCCGAGCCCTGACTGCGCACAGCCAGGCTGCGCACTTCATCGGCCACCACGGCAAAGCCCCGGCCCTGGTCACCGGCGCGCGCCGCTTCTATAGCGGCATTGAGCGCGAGTAAGTTTGTCTGACCGGCAATATCGCCAATAATTTTGGACATGGCGGTGACATTGTGCACCAGTTGATTGAGCGCCCCTACCCGCTGCTCCATTGCGCGGGCCAAATCACTAACCTGCTTGACCTCCTGGCTGGCGCCGTCGAGCGCACTGCTACCTGCGTGGCTGTGACTGCAGGCCTGGGTTGCCGCATCCCGCGCGGAGCTAATGCGCTGGCTAATATCGTCAATGCTGTGACTTATCTCGGTAATTGCCGCCGCACTTGATGCCGTGGCACTGGATTGATTTGCCGCACTTTTGGAAACCTCGCGCGCATGACCGGACAACTCCGATGAGGAGTGGCCCATTTCACGTACGGCATCCTTAAATTCTGCATTGCGTCTTAATTGATTTTTAAACAGCTCCACAAATACATGGTGCAAACCGTTTAACGGGCCACTCACCAACTGATTCCAATCGGCATTGCCTTTGGCTTCCATTTCCTGCAAATAGACTTTTACCGCTGCCGTATCCTGTTGTATACCCTGCACCAGGCCCAATACCAGCAAACCGGCAACCACCAGTGGGCCGGCTAACCAATAGCTACTCACACCCAACAAAATCGCCACCGCCACCAATAACAAGCAACCTAACACGGCCCCCTTTAATACCCAGGGATTTAAGCTCGCTACCAACTGGCTAATAAATCGCAACACAATAATCGCCCTCTGAGGCAGACAAGACTATACGCACCAAATAAATCCACTTTTTTAGCAGTGGAAATTTTTTTGCACCAAAACGAAAAGCAGCATTGGTTATAAAATTTTTTAGGTGACGCCAACACAGCACCAAAAGCGAGCAATCAAAAGCTTCGCCTGGCCATCCAGATTCCTACAACAATCGTGCCAATAGCTTCAAGCAGTTTACGTATGGTAAACAACACCTTCCCATTGAGCAGAATTTTTGTCGAAATTAACCCACAAAAAAAGGCCGCAGTAGCGGCCTTTTTTGTTCACTTCAGCAATAGCTACTACAGGAGACTTTTGCTTACCACCTCGTACACATCTTTGGAGAGCTTTGGCTCCGCCAGAATGCGCTCCAATTGCGCTTTCATTTGCTGCTGGCGCTCAGCGCTGTACTTTTTCCATTTGGTTAAAGGGGTGAGCAGGCGCGAAGCAATCTGCGGGTTTTGGCTATTCAACAGAATAATTTGCTCCGCCAGAAAGGCGTAACCCGCGCCCTGATCTGCGTGGAAATTTATCGGGTTGTTATTGCAGAAGGCCGAAATCAGCGAGCGGATTTTGTTGGGGTTTTTACCGTCGTAACCCGGATGCTGCATCAGCGCCTTCACCTTGGCCAAAGTATTGGGTAAGGCACACTGGGCCTGAACACTCAGCCATTGATTTACAACCAGCGATTCAGCCTGCCAGCGCTGGTAAAAATCACCAAGCGCCGCTTGCGCCGTTTCCTGGGCCGCAGGCGCCGCGCTATTTACCAATTGCGTCAGTGCCGCCATAACATCAGTCATGTTATTGGCCTCGCGGTACTGGCTTTCGCAGGCGCGAATGACTTGCTCATCATCCAGTAGCATTAAATAAGCGAGGGCCACATTTTTTAAACTGCGCGCAGCAATAGCTTCGGCAGTCGCGTGATAGGCCTGCTGATGATCATAGCCCTGGTACACGCGCAGGAAGTCATCGCGCAGCGCTTGGGCAATTTGCACCCTGGCCGCCTGGCGCGCGTAGTGAATCGCCTCCACGTCTACCATCTCACTTAACTCAGCCATATAGGCTTCGCTAGGCAGGCTGAGCATATAGGCCACCATGGCTTTATCCAGGCTCTCATCCTGCAACACCAGGCGATAGCCCTGAATAAGGGTTTCATCAATGGCGACCTGAGCAAGATTTTTGCCCGCGTTATAGGCGAGCATTAGATCGCCTATAACCTGCACGCCCAACTGCTGGCTGGCCTCCCAGCGATTAAAACCATCGCTGTCGCGGCTCATAAGTACCAGCAAATCCGCGCGACTGTAGTTGTACTTGAGCTTCACCGGTGCAGAGAAACCGCGCAGCAAACTGGGCACGGGCTTTTCCTGCACTCGCTCAAACACAAAAGTCTGCTCGGGGGCATAAAGCTCCAACACCTTATGGGTGTTATCGCCAGTTTCAAAGTCCGGCTCGGCATCGCGCAGGTAGAGCGGTAAATCGCCAGCGCTGCCAATCAAGCCCATGGCCACAGGAATGTGGAACGGCAATTTTTGCGCGCTCTCGGGTGTAGGGGGGCAGGATTGTTTGATGGTCAACGCATAGGTTTGCGCATCTTCATCATACTCATCACTTACCTCCAGACGCGGCGTGCCCGCCTGCGAATACCAGTTTTTAAATTGAGTCAGATCGCGACCTGAGGCATCCTCCAGCGCGCGCACAAAATCCTCAGTGGTAACGGCCTGGCCATCGTGACGTTCGAAGTAGAGATCTGTACCCTTGCGGAAATCCTCCTCACCCAACAGATTGGCGAGCATGCGAATAATTTCTGCACCTTTTTCGTAAACCGTCATGGTGTAGAAATTGGAAATTTCTATATAGGACTCAGGGCGAATCGGATGGGCCATAGGGCCGGCATCTTCCGCAAATTGCAGGGTGCGCAGCAGGCTGACATCCTCTACGCGCTTAACCGTGCGCGAGCCCATATCGGCGGAAAACTCCGAATCGCGAAACACGGTAAAGCCTTCTTTTAAGCTCAACTGAAACCAATCACGACAGGTGACGCGGTTGCCACTCCAGTTGTGAAAGTATTCGTGGGCCACTACGCCTTCTACGCGCTGAAAGCCCACATCCGTGGTGGTTTCAGGCTTGGCCAGCACGCAGGAGGTATTAAAGATATTCAGGCCCTTGTTTTCCATAGCGCCCATATTGAAATCATCCACCGCCACGATCATAAAAATATCCAGATCGTATTCGCGACCATAGACCTGCTCATCCCAGTGCATGGAGTTTTTCAGCGAGGTCATGGCGTGACCGCACTTATCCAGATCTTTAGCTTCAACAAAAATTTTCAGGGTGACTTCGCGCCCTGAACAGGTGGTGAACCTGTCTTCAATATGCTCCAGGTCACCGGCCACCAGCGCAAACAAATAGCTGGGCTTTTTAAAGGGGTCATGCCAGATGGCGTAATGACGACCATCTTCAGTATCGCCCTGCTCTAGCAGATTGCCGTTAGCCAGCAGCACCGGGAATTTTTTATCGGCGATCACCTTGGTGGTGAACTCACTCATCACATCGGGGCGATCCAGATAATAGGTAATCTTGCGGAACCCCTCTGCCTCACACTGAGTGCAATACATAGTGCGCGACTTATACAATCCTTCAAGTGACGTATTCTGCTCGGGGGTAATTTTAGTCAGGGTCAGCAGACGGAAGACATCCGGCGTGTCAAAAATGGTGAGCGACTCTTCACCAAATTCGTACTCCTCTGGCTCTAATAGGCGATCATCAATAGCGATGGACAATAATTCCAGATCAGCACCATGCAGGGTGAGATTGGAATGATTGGGACGCGCCGCCGGATTGCGGCGCAGTTGCAACATGGCACTTACCAGCGTGTAGCCATCGCGGATATCCACATTGAGATCTGTGGTTTCTATCAGATAGTCAGGCACCTGATAGTCGCGCAGGTAAATGGTTTTTGGTTGTTCCATCGCAGTCATGGCGAATCCCCTGTCAGTTTTTTATTCCATCCACTTGATGGGTTTTTCTGTATTCGGATGTTCGTGATCTTCGTCGCCACAATAAGTATGTGGTTCAGGCGGGATATATCCTGTGTGCTGATCGGGCGGCAGATTTTTGTGCTCGTAGGCGATAACCGCCTGCATACACAATTGACGCTGCTCGGCACTGAGACGATTGCCATCAGGCCATTTGCCCAGCTCAACAGCGCGCTTGAGGTTTTGGTAGATCTCCGGCGTTATGCTGGAGAGTAACTGTTCCAAATTCATAGGGTCTTACTCTTAACGTAAACTAGGTCACACGTAAACTTGTATTTACATGGTTGAACTGGGCGCAAAAAGTTAACTGCTGCGCCCTGCTTTAACCAGGCCCTGTCGCATCAGGGCGTAACTCAAACCGGCAAGTAAACCGCCAAGATGAGCGCCGTTGGCAATACTGCCGCTGATAAAAAAATCTATGGCGCCAGTCATACATAACAACAGCCAGGCCAGCATAAAGCCAATCAGGGCACGTGGAATGGCCAATAGCGGATGAGGATCAAAACGCTGGGCGCAGGCCAGATAGCCTACCAGCGCGAAAACTACCCCCGACATACCGCCAAACATGGATATGCCTGACCAAAAATACTCAGCGAGATTGGCGGCAATGGCGGTAAGTACAAAAAATAACAAAAACTCCAGACGCCCCAGGTAGAACTCCAGACGCCGCCCCAACTCCCATACCCAGAGGCTGTTAAACAGCACATGGAAGAGACCAAAGTGGATAAATGCCGGCGTCACCAGTCGCCACCACTGACCTTCAGCCAGGGTATCGGCCAAGGGTATAAAACCGCGGTAATTCACATCGAGAAAGCTAAACCAGCGCAACCACTGACCGGATTGATCAAACTGCACCAAGAGTGCACCCAGGCAACTGAGGATAATTAAACCGGCACTCACCGGTGCCTGCCTCAGGCTCTGCCAAAATCCGGGAGAATCCAAGTCACCCGGCTGAACAAGGCTGTCATTCATCTGCTGAATTTGTGCCTGGCTTAATTGCGCAATAAATGCCTGTAATTCTGGCACCAACTGGGCATCTACCACTTCTAAAATCTGCGCATCTGGCTGCGCCAGGATTCGATGCTGGAGGCCACGGCTGCTGAGGAATCGGCTTAAACCGCGCAAATCCTCATTTAAAGGGAAGCTATGAACAGCAATCCAGGTCAAAAATCACCCCAGCAGTAACAGCGGTATGAGTTAGGGGTCTACGTAAACCCAGGCAAATTTGTCAGACGTCAATTGTGCCTCACCATCCATACGGTAAGCCACTAAACGGCCAAATTTTACTGCCGAATAGTCCAGGCAGGCCAAATTAGGGGTTAAGGGCTCAGGTCGACCACGCAACCAATAGTGACCCACAAACAGCGGTGGTTGTTCCAGCCCGTAATGCACCATTTGCGCCCTGTGCTCACCACTTATGGCACTGGAGGCAAAAGCCTCGGGCAGCGGGTCCGGCTGAAACAGCAGCTCGCCATAGGTGCGAGCCTGGCCAGCCCAAAATTTGGTGCGGAAGTTGCGCCGGGTATAACCATCTTCAGAAGTGATGGTAACCCCTTCTGGCAGCGCCAGATCCACGCCACCGGTTAAGCGCCGCTTGATTAAAGCAGCCGGGGTATTGGCGCGCACAGATTGAGAAAGAAATTCGCGATCGATTAACCCCTGTGGCGACATGCGCCGATGAAGCTCCACCAGCTGCTGATCCCAACAGGCGTGAACCGTACGAAACACTTGACCGCTGCCAGGATGGATTAACTCCAGATGTAAGGGCAGGGTCACAAACCAATCGAGAAAGCAGCGCCAATCTTCGGGGTAGTGCGCAAATTGCTCCAGGGTTTCGGCAATTTGACGGGTATTTGAAGCTATGTGCGGGCGCAAATAATCCTTTGCGCCCTGGGTTACAGGTGTGGTGTAAGTCAGAGCATTAAGTTCGTGATTGCCCAATATCATCCGTGCACTGCCCTGCTCCACCATATCGTGTACCAGGTGAAGCGCCTCGCGAATACGCGGCCCGCGATCAACTATATCGCCCAAAAAAATCGCCTGCCGCCCCGGGTGGCGATAGACCCCCTGGTGCTTTTGATAGCCCATTTGCTCCAGCAGGCGCGCCAGTGTCTGCGCACATCCGTGAATATCGCCGATCAAATCATATCCCCTGGCCTCACCGGGCAAGGCAAAGGGGTAGAGTTCGCGAGTTCGGCTTAAATCCATTGTTACTCCTTGAGCTTCAGGGCTTTAGTAGGTGACCACCCCAACCCAGCTTGGAGCGACAGCGCTCATAGAAGTTGTAATCCAGCGGGTGCAACAACTCAATTTGCTTGGGCTTTTTGCGAATTAGAATTTTGTCGCCCGTCTGTACATCCAGGTGACTATGGCCATCGCAGGACACCATTGGCTGGGCGCGGTTGTGCTCACCCACCGCCAGGACGATTTCGCTCTGACCGGAAACGACTATAGGTCGACTACTCAGGGTATGAGGGTTCATTGGCACCAGGACTATGGCATCCAGGGTTGGGTGCAGCAGCGGCCCACCACCGCTCAGCGAATATGCGGTAGAGCCAGTTGGGGTAGAGACAATTACCCCATCGGAGCGCTGACTGGTAACGAAAGTGCCATCCACATGGATTTCAAACTGCAACATATGGATGAATTGGCCGGGGTGCAGCACCACATCATTGAGCGCATCAGCGTGGGCAATCACCTCGCCATCGCGCTGCACCTGCATATCTAACAAAAAGCGCTTCTCGGAGATAAACTTGCCACTGAGCACATCATTAACTTTGTTTTCAATGTCGTCCGGCGTAATGTCGGTCAGAAACCCCAGACGCCCGCGGTTTACGCCCAGCAGCGGCACCTGGTGCTCAGCTAAAGCCCGAGCACCACGCAGCAGGCTGCCATCGCCACCAACCACTATCACCAGATCGCAGATTTGCCCCAGGGTTTCCATGGTCGCCAGCTGTGCCGCCGAATCGATAAGTTGCTTATCATTTATCTGCCCTGCTGTCTCTGCCTCCAGCACATAGTTTTTACCCAGCTGCTGCAAAAAACGAATCAAACGCTTAAGTGAGTAAACCGCGCGCTCGTTATTTAAATGGCCAATCAGGCCGATGGTTGAAAAGTGAGTCATAGTTTTGGCTCGACATGCGCCAGTGGCAAAGCGCGGCAAAAGAGTGGTATTTATACCGAAGTTTACGCCCTAAGCAGCAAACCCCATTTTTAATATGTTGCTATTATAGCCGCACAGGCCCTGTCCACCAGACCCGGAGAGTTCAACGAATGAACGCCGAGACAGACTCGCATTTCCGGCAGCAACTTCGCCAACTCAAGCATCAGTCGGTACGCGATCTGGCTTGGTGCTGCTTTAGCCCTCCTCTGTTGCAACTGGTCGATTCACCCCACAATTTTCACCTCCCGCAAAATTCCAGTGAACTCTGGTCCTGGCTGGCTGAAATCGATGCAGCACCACAGGTATTGGAACAACTGCTCAGCACCCGCAAAAGCACCCGGCTTGGTTTGTATTACGAAACGCTGTGGCGCTTTTATTTTGAACAGAGGCCCGAGTGGGAACTACTCGCTTACAACCAGCAAATCCATCAAAACGGCATCACCCTGGGAGCCTTTGATTTTTTATGCTGGGACAGCCAATCGCATTGGCACCTGGAAATGGCAGTAAAATTCTACCTGTGCACGGCAGCAACCAGCCAGGAAGCTCGCGCCTGGGGCAATTGGATTGGGCCAAATAAAAGTGATCGCCTGGACATAAAGCTCCATCACCTCAAAGCTCATCAACTCCCACTGGATCAGCAGCCTGCAGCGACACTTTGGCTACAGGAGCACTTTCCACAGGTAGAACACTGGCAACCTGGGCTATGTATGCAGGGCTATTTTTTTCATCGCGACCAAGCCCACTTGCCCGAGCTTTTTCACCCCAGGGCGAACATTAATCGCTGGTTTCGCCTTGGCGAGTTTAGGCAACTAATCGCCACCACAACCGATACCCATTGGCTAATTCTGGAGCGCCAGCAATGGCTGGCGCCTGCACAATTGGATAACCCCAAACAGGCGATGAACAAAACGGTGCTGTTACAGCATCTGGATATTCAGATAAACACCTGGCGCCGCCCGGCGATAGTGACTGCCTTGGTATATTGGCAGGAAGATAAAATTTGGCAGGAGGCCAGTCGCTATTTTTTAGTTCCAGACGACTGGCCAGAGGCAGCTTCGAGTTAAGTGGGAATTGCTTAGTCCCCTTGAGAGACCAGCCCGTCGCGCAAAAGATAGTTATTAGTATCCTGCATCAGCGGCTGATATTTTTCCTGTGAAAACAGTTTGTCACAGGCCTCCAAGGCGAGGGTTTGATAGCCTTGCTGCGCCATCAAGTAAGCGGCGGCGCGGCTGCGGCGGCCGGTATCGCAATAAAAAATATATTTTTGCGTTTTACTCAGCAGGCGGGATTTAATGGCCAGAATATTCAAAGGAATATTGACCGCGCGCACCATATGCGACAACTGATACTCTTCATCGCTGCGCAAGTCCACGCAAACACTTCCACCGGCTAAGGCCTCGTCCAGTTTGGCCAAGGGCAGGCAAGCAACTTCGGGCTCTTTTAACAAACGATAAAAATCCTGCTTACCCAAACGCATCAACACGCCATCGGTGCGCATGGTTACTGTGGCATTGCGCACTGTTTCGTTTACCAGTGCATCCTCACCAAAGCAGCGGCCAACACTGATGCTTGCCAGAAATTCGCGCTTGCCCTCCGTATGGCGAATTACATCCGCCTCGCCCTCTTTAATGAAATAGCACTGATCGCCTAATTCGCCCTGACGAATAATCACATCGCCCGCGTACACCACTTGGGGCACCAGCCGGGAAAAAATTTGCTCCACATTTAAGGGCGGAACCTTAAAGAATAGATTGGAGCGCAATACCGTCATCATCCAATCCACATCTTCATCCAGATCCCGCTGACGGGATATATTGAGCTGCAAATAATCTGCAACCTGACTCCAGGTAAGCAGCTTATCCAACCGCTCACTGCTTATGCGCAACAGACTGCAATCTGTTTCAGCTATAGCGGTAACCAAGCGGGGCTGATGATGCGCAATCGGGAAAAGACTGGCGCGCCCTTTTATTTGGCTGCGACCACCAGCGGCATCCACCAGGGACACATCGCCATACAATAGATACACATGCTGATTGTCATAACTACCCTGCTGGAAAATTGTTTGTCCAGCACAGACAGTTTCAAGTTCAGCTTCATGCAAAAGCGCAAGCAAATGGCTTTCACTCATATCTTTCAGGGGCACCAGTGATCGAGTCAAACTCAAATCCATATCCTGGACTGTCGCTTTATTCTCGGTAGAAACTGGTATCTGCTTTTGTGCTTGCATACCTCTCCCTCTTTTACGCCCTATTGTTATCTAATTCCAAAAAATGGATTAACTGGGAGCTAGGGGCAGACAAAACCTCGCCGCCCTTGGAGCCCACCCGTGTGTATAGCAACCAACTGACTGCCCCGGGGCCAATAGCCTTGCCGGGCCAAGCTGTAAATACCCCAAATCAACTTAAGCGTGTACACCGGATCAAGTGCTATTCCGGTATCACCCTCAAACTCTCGCCAAAACTCAAACAATTCAGCTCGCGGTTTTCGCCCGTAGCCACCGCCGTGAAACCCCCAGAGCAAACGCCAATTTAGGTTTTGCGCTGGTCGCAGCTCACCCAGGCCCTGCATTAAAGTGTTGACCATAGACAAGGTCTGCACTCCCGCGCCAGCCTTAAGCACCGGAAAACCAAGTACTCGTCTATTGGCACTGACACCCGCCGCCACTCCGGCCAGGCTGGTTGCGGTACCACAGGCAATACATATATCGGCCGGGCGTCCATTCAGCTGCTCTTCCAACACTCGCCCCAGCACTTGCATGCCCGCAGCACCCGCTAAATTAGCGCCGCCTTCGGGTACCCAAAAAATATCACCCTGCCGCGCCTGAGCGACAACCTGCGATTGAGCGCTGAGTTTATCTCTGTAGCTTTCCCTGGTGATAAATTTGAGCTCCATTCCCCAGGATTGGGCGTCGACAAGGCAATCGCTTAAAACCTCAGGCATCTGACCACGCACGACCCCCAAGGTTTTAATTCCAAGGTCCTTACCGGCAGCAGCCAAAGCGTGTAAATGATTAGACCAAGCGCCACCAAAGCTGGCAATTTGGCTACAGCCCTGCTCCCTGGCCTGCTGAAGGTTAAAAAACAGCTTGTAAAACTTGTTGCCACTCTGGGTAGGGTGAATCAGATCATCGCGTCTGACCCATAAATCTATACCCGCAGACCTCAACCAGGAAAGATGCAATTGCTGCAATGGGACTTTACGCGCCAAGTCTTCCAGCAATTTTGGATCACCAAACAAACCACACCTCTAGACATTACCGACAGGATTAACCCGGCACCAGGCCAATTTCAGGCTGCCGAAAATGCTGAGCTTATCGCGCTTCTGCCACCTTGTGATAGGTCACCAGTTGATGCTGTTGGCAGCGATCACTTTCACCCGGGTGAAACTCCAGCGGCGAGCCTACGCGCCCCAGTGGCTTGCCACACTTCTGTCCATGTGCGTCCACTGCCGCACAACAGGGTTCCTGGTAATGATTCCACCAGGCAAGAAATTGGGGAGGCTCAACACCCGACTTTTCCGCTATGTAATTCAAGGGGTTATCGAGGTAGCGTGCAATATCATC
>CBIMZH010000025.1:0-11965 GCA_966248255.1 uncultured Cellvibrio sp. | reverse complement strand
TTGTGACCCATGCCTTGTAAGGGCATTGCTCTACCAACTGAGCTAACCGCCCAAGATTACGACTTTCGTCGTACACCTTGTTGGTGGCGCGTATTCTAATGCCGAATTCTGGCAGGTCAACCTTTTTTTTTTGCGATACTTAAAAAAAACTGAAAAAAACCAAAAAATGCTTACTAAACAATCGCTTGCGGTTAAGTTTTGCGCTTGATAAGCAAATTTTACCAGCCTGCTCGGGCGCTTGTTATACTCGCGCCTGAATTCTGTAGGAGCCTTTGTTGTGAAGCTGCCAAAACTCAGTTTTTTTTCCTCACGCGTAATGTTATGCATTGCCGCTTTACTGATAAGCCTGTCCAGCCTGAATGCTGGTGCTGCGATTGAGGTTCATCAATTTGCCAATGAAACCGAGCGTGAGCGCTATCAAAGCCTGATTGATGAAATGCGTTGCCCCAAGTGCCAAAACCAAAACCTCTCGGGTTCTGATTCGCCTATTGCCGAGGATTTGCGCAAAGAGATTTATCACCAGATAAAGGAGGGTAAGGCCGACAAAGAGATTGTCGATTACATGGTGGCGCGCTACGGCGAGTTTATTTTGTACAAGCCGACCTTGAGTGCCAAAAATCTCCTGTTGTGGGCAACGCCCATTGGCTTATTGCTTGTGGGCGCCTTGGTTTTGGCGCTGATAGTTCGCCAAAGGCGCAATGCGGCGACAGGGGCTGGTGAGTTATCCCAGGCCGAGCGTGCGAAGCTGGATGCACTCTTGAAACAGGACCGGGATTCGCAGTCCGCTGACAGCAAGTAGGCGTAATTTGTATTCATTGGCCTTTACGGTTGATTACTAGCAGGAGATCTGGCGAGTGACCTTATTTTGGATGGCTATAGCCCTTTTGAGTGTTTTGGCTTTGGCTTTTGTGTTTGGGCCATGGCTCAAGTTCCGTGGCGCTTCGGTAGTTGAGGAGCAGGTTCCGGCAGCGGATATCATGGGCGAAAACATTCGCTTGTTCCGCGAGCATTTGGCTGAATTGGATGCCCAGCTCGCCGATGGTCGCCTGGATCAGGCGCAATACATGCAACTTAAGCTGGAGCGCGAGCGTGGTTTGCTGGAGGTGGATGCGGAGCTGTCTGGGCGGGGGCGCCGTGTGAGTGGCCGCTCAGGTGTGTTTGCCTTTGTGCTTATAGCGCTGGTGTTAATGGTGGGTGCAGGCGCCGCTTATTGGAAGCTGGGGGCAGGTGAGGATATGCAAATCCAGGCGCTGCAACTGGATAAGCAATACGCTGACTACCAGGACATGCTGGCCAACCGAAATGCTAACCCTGCCAGAGGCCAGGCAGTTATAGCGGCGATCGAGGCCAAGCTAAAGGCGGAGCCGAATAGTGTTCAGTACTGGTTTGTTCTGGCTCGCACCAGTATGGAGTTGGGCGAGTTTGCCAAAGCGGCTAAAGCCTATCAGGAGGTGTTAAGTCGCGATCAGCAGTCTGGGATGATAATGGCCGAAGCGGCTCAGGCTATGTTTTTACGCGATGGCAATCAGGTTTCACCGCCAGTGGTGGATTTGACCAGAGGCGCATTGGCGCTTGAGCCAGAAAACACCATGGCGCTGGGGTTGATGGGTATTATTGATTTCAATAATAAAGCCTATCCGGCAGCCATTAAAAGTTGGCAGAGAGCGGTAAGCCTGCTTGGCCCTAATGCCGGTGGCGCTGAGTCGCTTCAGGCGGGGATTGATCGTGCCAAGGCTATGTATCTCGCCGAAGGCGGTACTCAAGTGCAGCTGGATGAGTTGCTTGCCGGGCGCAAAATAAGCCTTGAAGTGGCTCTGGCAGAAGGGGTAAAGCTGGCGCCGGATCAGCTGGTCTTTGTCTATGCGCGCGCCTGGCAGGGCACCAAAATGCCTCTGGCGATTACGCGGATTAAGGTATCCAGTTTGCCCGCAAGGGTCACTTTAACCGAGGCGATGGCCATGTCCCCTATGGCCAGCCTTGCCAATGCCACCAGTATTGAGTTGGTGGCGCGTGTATCTCAGGACGGCTCGGCCAATGCAAAGCCCGGGGATTGGCAGGGTAATTCCGGTCCTTTGGATATCGCCAAGCTACCTGAAGACTTGAAAGTGGTGATAGATCACCAGGTGTCGCAATAGGATCAAATTTGCTCGCTTGGGCTGAAAAGTAGGCGGAAAGGTGCCCGCTGCTGCTTTTCCGCCTCAGGCGGGTGTAAAGCCTGTCACAAGTGTGTAGAATCCCGTGTTTGGCGCCTTTTGGGCGCACGCCTACTAGAAATAAAATTCAATTAAATCAATTAGCTAGATCGAATCGCCCAAAGCGGTTGCGAGATGCTTCAGCGGAGTGGACTTGCTCCGGTTGAACTTTGATCAGGGTGCGTTATTTGATCGGCTAGGTTGAAATGGTGACGGCACCCAGTGGACGGTGCCAAACGAGATAAGAGTGAAACGGATCTATGCGGCTAAAGTGCATCAAGCTGGCAGGCTTTAAATCCTTCGTTGACCCTACAACGGTTAACTTCCCCAGCAACCTCTGCGCTGTGGTTGGCCCCAACGGCTGTGGCAAATCCAATATCATTGACGCCGTGCGCTGGGTTATGGGGGAGTCGTCCGCCAAAAACCTGCGTGGCGAGAGCATGACCGATGTTATTTTTAACGGTTCCAGCGGCCGCAAGCCGGTCGGTCAGGCGTCTATCGAATTGGTATTTGATAATAGCGATGGCACCCTGCTGGGCGAATACGCCAGTTTTACCGAGATCTCGATCAAGCGTAAGGTGACCCGCGACGGGCAAAACCTTTACTACCTCAATGGCACCAAGTGCCGCCGCCGCGATATTACCGATATTTTCCTGGGCACAGGCCTTGGCCCGCGCAGTTACGCCATTATCGAGCAGGGCATGATTTCCCGCTTGATCGAAGCCAAGCCGGAAGACTTGCGTGTCTATATCGAAGAAGCTGCGGGTATCTCCAAATACAAAGAGCGCCGCCGCGATACCGAGAGCCGTATGCGCCGCACCCAGGAAAACCTGGAGCGCTTAACCGATATTCGCGATGAGCTGGAGCGCCAGCTGTCGCGCCTGCAACGCCAGGCCCAGGCCGCGGAAAAATACACCGAGTACAAAGCTGAAGAGCGCTTGCTTAAAGCCCAGCTTCAAGCGCTTAAATATCAGTTGCTGGATGAGCAGGCCAAAACCAAGCAGAGCGCTATTCGCGAACTTGAATTGCGCATGGAATCCTTTATTACCGATCAGGTAAATAAAGACACCCAGATTGAAAAATACCGCGCGCAATACACCGAGCTGGGCGATAAATTTAACGAGGTTCAGGGCCGCTATTACTCCATTGGCTCGGATATTTCCCGCCTGGAGCAAAGCATTCAGCACGCCAATGAGCGCTCGCGCCAATTGCAAACCGATTTGGATCAAACCAACCGCGATGCCAAAGAAGCCGAAGAAAGCCTGCTCATAGATACGCAAAAAGCTGAAGAATTAGAAAGCGAAATGCTGGAGCTAGAGCCGGAGTTGGAGCTGGTGCAGGCCGCGGAGGAGACCTCCAGTGAAACGCTGATCGAAGCCGAAGAGGCCATGCAGCGCTGGCAAAATGATTGGGATACCTTTAATCAGCGCGCCGCTGAGCCGCGCCAGCGCGCGGAGGTGCAGCAGTCGCGCATTCAGCACCTGGAGCAGGTGCAAACCCGCTTGTTGCAGCGCATCGAAAAACTGCGTGAAGAAAAGGGCGGTTTGCAGGGCGATGGCGAAGACGAAGCTATCGCCCAGTTGACCGAGCAGATCGCCGAGCTGGATTTAATTATCGAAGAAAAACGCGCTCAGGTAGAAACAATTGCCGATCAACTGGATGACAAGCGCAGCCAGATTCAGCAGCTGCAAATTGATCTGGATGCCGAGCGCAGCAAATTGCAAACCATGCGCGGTCGCCACGCATCGCTTGAAGCCTTGCAGCAAGCGGCTTTGGGCGAAAAAAATAAAGCGGTTAAAGAGTGGCTGGTAAATCAGCAATTGGATAAAGCCCTGCGCCTGGCCGAAACAGTCACCGCCAAAGACGGCTGGGATAAAGCCCTGGAAACTGTGTTGGGCAACGCGCTTCAAGCGGTCTGTGTTGATGGTTTTAGCGATTCAGCCAAATTAATTGCCGACTTAACCCAGGGCGAACTGGTTTTATTTGATACGCAAAAACGCACTCAGGCTTTAGCGGCCAATAAGGCCGAGCTACTGAGTACCAAAGTTGATGCCAGCTGGGATACCCAGGGTTTATTGGCCGGTGTTTATATTGCCCAGGATTTGCCTGAAGCTTTGGCGCTGCGTGAACAATTGGCGGCAAACGAATCTGTCGTTACAAAAGACGGTATTTGGCTTAGCGCCCACTGGATACGTGTGGCGCGTGATACAGATGCAAGTTCGGGCGTAATTGCCCGTCGTCAGGAACTGGAAGAGCTAAGTGAATCCATAGCCACCAGTGAAGAGGCGGTTGCCAGCCTGAATGAAACTCTGGAGTCCTCTCGCGTAGCGGTAAAAGAGCTGGAACAGCAGCGCGAAAATTTACGCCGCGAAGCCGATGAGCAAAATCGTCGCCACGGCGAATTGCGCTCACAGCTGAGTGGCAAGCAGGTTCGCGTAGAGCAGTTGAATATGCGCCGCGAGCGATTGGATACAGAAATTCGCGATGCGCGCGAGCAAATGGAGCAGGAGGCAGAGCAGCTGTCGGAAGCACGGATGATATTGTCTGAAGCCATAGAAATGATGGAGCAGGACACAGATCAGCGCGAAACTCTGTTGCAGCAGCGCGATGATATTCGCGCTGGCCTGGACGGTGCTCGTCAGCGCGCGCGTCACGATAAAGACAAGGCCCACGAAATCGCCATGCGTTTTCAGGCAGTCAAAACTCAGCTGGATGCGATTCGCTTGGGTATAGGCCGTTTGCGCGAACAAACCTCCCGCCTGCAGGAGCGCCGCGAGCAATTACAGCAAAGCCTGATGGAAAACCGCGAGCCGGTAGAAGATTACAAACTCGAGCTGGAGGCAAGCCTGGCCAAGCGCCTGTCCGTTGAGGCGGCCCTGACCGAGGCGCGTCGTGCCTTGGAAACGGTAGAGCAAGAGCTGCGGCAATCCGAGCAGGCGCGTCAAAAAGCCGAGCAGGAAGTTCAGGCGGTGCGCGCGCACCTGGAGCAAGAGCGTTTGGCCGCACAGATGTTTGAAGTTCAGCGCGCCGGTATTGTTGAGCAGTTGCAGGAAGATGACCTGAATCTGGAAATCATTTTGGCGGAAATGCCAGAGGGTACAGAGATCAAGCCGCTGGAAGAAGAGATAGAGGCCATCGCCGGTCGCGTCAGTCGCCTGGGGCCAATTAATCTGGCGGCAATTGACGAGTATAAAACCGAGTCCGAGCGCAAAAACTATTTGGATGCACAAAATGCCGATTTAATTGAGGCATTGGAAACCCTGGAAAACGCGATTCGCCGCATTGATCGCGAAACCCGCACCCGCTTTAAAGAAACCTTTGATGAGGTGAATAAGAGCCTGCAGGAGCTTTTCCCCAAGGTGTTTGGCGGTGGTCACGCCTATTTGGAACTTACCGGCGAAGATCTACTGGATACAGGTATTGCGATTATGGCGCGCCCTCCGGGCAAGCGAAACAGTACTATTCACTTGCTCTCCGGCGGTGAAAAAGCACTAACCGCAATTGCTCTGGTATTCTCTATCTTCCGTTTAAATCCGGCGCCTTTCTGTATGCTGGATGAGGTGGATGCGCCGCTCGATGACGCCAACGTTGGCCGCTATGCGCGTATGGTGGAAGAGATGTCCGAGCACGTACAATTTATTTATATTACCCACAACAAAAATGCGATGGAAATGGCCCATCAATTGTTGGGGGTTACAATGCATGAACCCGGTGTTTCGCGCTTGGTGACGGTAGACGTCGACGAAGCGGCGGAACTGGCTGCCGTTTAATTAAATCGGAATTGATTATGAGAGATTGGATAATCATTGGAGGCACGCTGCTGATCCTGATTGTGTTGTTTGACGGAATCAGGCGCACCCGCAATGCTCGCTATGGCAATATCCGTATGTCGCCTTCAATGAAGAAGCGCCAAAAGCGCCTTGAAGAAGAGCAAGCCGAAGGTGCACGCGAATCCACTGGCTTTACCAGCGAATTGCCAAACGGTGGCGCGCGCGTGGTGGGCAGACGCGATTCCGGAGATCATGGAGTTGCGCAAAAGCCTGCAAAGGAAAAACGCCAGGCACGCGAGCCAGAGCAGGCAAGTTTGAACTTGGGTGATTCTGTTCCGCTATTGATGGAAGAGATCCAGGACCCGCGTTTAATTGGCAAACCACTCGCACCCGAGGAGCGTATCGAGCCGACATTTTCGGCTATTGATGACGAATACGAAGGTGAGGATTTTGAAGAAAGCGATCACGCCTACGAGAACGAGCTGGATTACGATCGTCAGCAGGGGCGAGATGTAGAGGATCACGGACGCGATCATCTGCTCGATGAAGATCAGGAGGATGAGTCTGATTTTGATTCGGAGTACGACGAAGACTACGACGAAAATTTCGAGGAGAATTACGACGAGAGCTATGACGATCAGGAGTACGAAGAAGATTACCCTGAAGAGTCTCAGCAAACAGCTGCAAGCCAAGCACTGCAAGCGCCCGATGAAGTACTTATTATCAATGTGATGGCCCATAAAGGCGAAATGTTTAACGGCGGTGAGCTGTTGGATGTAGTGCTTAAATGCGGCATGCGTTTTGGCGATATGGATATTTTTCATCGTCACGCAGATGCAAAAGGTGAGGGCGCCCTGTTGTTTAGTATGGCCAATATGGTCAAGCCAGGCACCTTCGACCTGGATGCAATGGATGACTTCGCAACGCCTGGCATAAGTCTGTTTATGACCCTGCCGCTTAAAGCTGATTCCATGCAGTCCTTCGAGCTTATGTTGGAGTCTGCCAATCGTATTGCCGATGCACTGGATGGTGAACTTAAAGACGAGCAACGCAGTGTAATGACTCGCCAAACACTGGAGCATTGCCGCCAGCGTATTTTGGATTTTGAACGTCGCCGTCTGTTTCAGCGTCCTCGTTAAGGCTTAGTGTTTTAGTAATTTAGTCGCACAAGGATGTGCTTCGCAACTCTCTCCATTTGTTTATTCCCTGCGGTTTTTGTTCATGGCTAACCTGTCTCTTTTCAATGACTTTCCTCCTGAAATTGAACAGTTGCGCGATGAAATTCGCCATCACAACTACCGCTATTACGCGCTCGACGATCCGCAAATTCCCGATGCGGAATACGATCGCTTGATGCAGCGCTTGCGCGAACTAGAAGCGCAATTCCCGGATTCAATTACGCCAGATTCGCCAACGCAACGAGTGGGCGCGGCGCCGCTGGCAGAGTTTCAAACAGTTGTGCACGAAGTGCCTATGCTGTCTTTGGATAATGCCTTTGATGAAGCCGACTTTCGCGCCTTTAATCAGCGTATTTTGGATCGATTAAAGTCCAGTGAAGAGCTGGAATACGCCTGTGAATTAAAGCTGGATGGTCTGGCCGTTAGCCTATTGTATCGCGATGGCGTTCTGGTGCGCGGTGCAACCCGCGGCGATGGCAACAACGGCGAAGATATTACCCAAAATGTGCGCACCATTGATTCTATTCCCTTGAAGTTAATGGGCGAAAAGCTGCCATCTTTGCTGGAAGTGCGCGGCGAAGTTTATATGCCTAAAGCGGGTTTCGATGCGCTCAATGAAAAGGCGCGCGCTGCTGGTGAAAAGTTATTTGTAAATCCGCGCAATGCGGCGGCCGGTGCGTTGCGCCAATTGGACTCGCGTATTACCGCCACCCGCCCACTGGAAATGTGCGCCTATAGTATTGGCAAGGTAGAGGGTATTGAGTTGCCCGAAACTCACACGGGTTTATTGGCGCAGCTAAAAGCCTGGGGGTTTCTGGTAAATCGCGAGACCCAACTGGCAAAAAATGTTGCCGAGTGTGTGGATTTTTATCAGCGCATCCAACAAAAGCGTGCAGACCTGGCCTATGACATTGATGGCGTGGTTATTAAAGTCAACTCACGACAATTGCAGGAATCACTGGGTTTTATTTCCCGCGCGCCACGCTGGGCAATAGCCTTTAAATTTCCTGCACAGGAAGAAACTACGCAATTATTGGACGTAGAGTATCAAGTTGGGCGCACGGGTGCGGTAACGCCGGTAGCCAGATTGCAGCCAGTGTTTGTGGGTGGTGTGACTGTTTCCAATGCAACATTGCACAACCGCGATGAAATCCAGCGCTTGGGTATAAAAATTGGCGATACCGTGATCGTGCGCCGCGCGGGCGATGTAATTCCGCAAATCGTGGGTGTAGTAGAGAGTCGCCGACCAGAAACTGCCCGCGATGTGCTGTTTCCCGAGCATTGTCCCGTGTGTGGCTCAGCGGTAGAGACAGTCGCAGGTGAAGCTGTGGCGCGCTGTTCTGGTGGTTTGATTTGTACTGCGCAGCGTAAAGAGGCGATCAAGCATTTTGCCTCGCGCAAAGCTATGGACGTGGAAGGCCTGGGCGATAAGCTGGTGGAGCAGTTGGTTGATCAGGGATTGGTCCACAGTATTGCCGATTTATACCTGCTAAGCCGCGATCAATTGGCTGGGCTTGATCGCATGGCGGAAAAGTCGGCTGACAATATTCTTGCCGCTTTGGATAAATCCAAGAAAACTACTTTAGCCAGATTTATTTTCGCGCTGGGGATTCGCGAAGTGGGCGAGGCAACTGCGCGTAATTTTGCTCAATTTTTTGGCAGCTTTGAGGCATTGGCAGAAGCGGACTATGAGCGTCTGCAACAGGTGCCGGATGTAGGGCCTGTGGTTGCCCATTTTGTTGCTGAGTTTTTTGCTCAGGAAAATAATCGTACCGCTGTCGCCGCTTTGCGTGCCGCAGGAATCCATTGGGCAGACGTCCAGGTCAATCGCGATGCTTTGCCATTAAACGGGCTTACCTATGTGCTAACAGGCACACTGGAAGCCATGGATAGAGATGAAGCCAAAGCCCATTTGCTGGCCTTGGGTGCCAAGGTGTCCGGCAGTGTGTCGGCAAAAACCCACTATGTGGTCGCCGGCCCTGGCGCTGGCTCCAAACTGCAAAAAGCCCAGGATTTGGGTGTGAAAGTTCTCGAAGAAGTGGATTTGTTGGCACTTTTGCGTCAGCACGGCCAAATAGAGTAAAAGAGGAGACTTGGGTGTTTAGATGGAGCAAATATCTGGTTATATTGGCGACAGTCTGGTTAGTGGGTTGCGCCAATGTCCCGCCCAGTAAGCCGGACGATATTTGTGCGATTTTTGATGAAAAATCCTCCTGGTATAAGCACGCCCACAAGGCGCAACAGCGCTGGGGATCTCCTGTTCCTATCATGATGTCCATCATGTATCAGGAGTCCCAGTTCAAGCATAATGCCAGGCCGAAACGCACCAAAATTCTTTGGATAATCCCTGGCCCAAGGTTGAGCGACGCCTATGGCTACCCCCAGGCGAAGGACGATGTTTGGGATGAGTATCAGGAAGAAACGGGTAATGGCTGGGCCAGGCGCGACAATTTTAAAGATGCTGTCGATTTTATTGGCTGGTACAACCGCCAGAGCCTAAAGCGTAGTGGCATTAAACCAAGCGATGGTTACAGCCTCTATCTGGCATATCATGAGGGCCACGGCGGCTTTAATCGCGGCACTTATCGCAAGCAGTCTTGGCTAATGAATACCGCAAAGACGGTTTCTAACCGTGCCAGCCGCTATTCAGCCCAGTTGGCAAAGTGTGAAGACAGGTTTAAATCCAGTTGGTGGTGGCCTTTTTAATTCAGGTGAAAATCTATGGATCAAGAATCAATCGTTTATGGTTGTATCAAGGATATGGCTGGCAGTGTCCAGCTTTCCGAGCGAATCCGTATTAACCGCGAAGCCATGCTCTCTTTGCCTCATGCTGATGAGTGGCCGTTTATCAGTCAGGAAATGTTTGCTATACCCCAGGTGGATTTACCCAACAACAGTTATCAAACCGAAGTGATGCATTTTGGCGCTTCCTACCGTGCCGTCGAGTATGAGTGGGATCAGTGGATTCGCCAATTTGAGGGCTTATTAAGTCGTATGTACTGGGTATCCGCCACAGTGCATTTGGAAACCGAACTGTCCGGCACCCACACCTTCACTTGGGAGGCTAAAGGAAACTATCACCGTCCAGGTTCGGGCGACATGCAAGTACGCTGCGAATGGAGTCACGAAGGCAGTTTAAGTATTTAATCTTGTGGCCCTTGGCCACATGTTCGCCGTGAGAGATTACATGTCTTTAATTACCCCAGATTTTCGTTTTCGTCGTCTGCGCCGCACCAGCGCACTGCGTGAATTAGTGCGCGAAACCCGTGTCACTATGGCCGATTTTATTCTGCCTATTTTTGTGGAGGAGGGCATTAGCGAGCCAGTTGCGATAAAAAGCATGCCCGGCGTATTTCGCTACCCGGAGGCGCAACTTGCCGCACGCGTCAAAGCAGCCTGGGCCAAGGGAATTAAAGCGATAATTTTATTTGGTGTATCCACCCACAAAGATGAGGTTGGCTCCGACACCTGGAATAAAGACGGCTTAATGGCGCGGATGATTCGCATTGCCCGTACCGCTGAGCCAGAGATGCTGATTATCAGCGACAACTGTTTTTGTGAGTACACCAGTCACGGTCACTGTGGCGTGGTTTGCGATAACGATGTCGATAACGATTTGACGCTGGCGAATTTGCAGCAGCAGGCAGTAGTTGCCGCCCAGGCGGGTGCCGATATGATTGCGCCCTCCGGCATGATGGATGGCATGATCAGCGCAATTCGCCAGGGGCTGGATGAAGCAGGCTTCAAGCATATTCCCATCATGTCTTACTCGACAAAATTTGCTTCTGCGTTTTACGGGCCTTTCAGAGATGCCGTTGACAGCACCTTTAAAGGTACTCGCAATACTTATCAAATGGACCCGGCCAATGGTCGCGAAGCTTTGGCGGAATCGCTACAGGATGAAGCCGAAGGCGCTGATATTCTGATGGTCAAGCCAGGCATAGCATATCTGGATGTTATGGCGCATATCCGGGCTAACTCGGCGCGCCCCTTGGCGGTTTATCACGTTAGCGGCGAGTACGCGATGATTAAAGCTGGCGCGGCGGCAGGTGTAATAGACGAGAAAGCCATAGTGCTGGAAACCATGACTGCATTTAAGCGCGCTGGTGCCGACTTGATTATCACCTATTACGCCGAAGATCTGGCCGATTGGCTGGTTTAATTTCCCCTGTCTATTTCTATGGATTTCGAGTTTGTTATGAGTGTTATTCGTGAACACAAATTGCTG
Organism: uncultured Cellvibrio sp.; assembly: GCA_966248255.1. Lineage (GTDB taxonomy): Bacteria > Pseudomonadota > Gammaproteobacteria > Pseudomonadales > Cellvibrionaceae > Cellvibrio. The sequence continues at coordinate 597 of CBIMZH010000025.1, read as the reverse complement.
GTGGCGCTAGTGATCATCAGCTTGCTGGTCATTATTGCGGGTGTGTTGCAAATTAAAAAGTCCAATCATAAGGCCGAAGTGGACGCGCAGCAGCAGGCACAGTTATACAGCCTAACCAAGATTGCCGAGCAGGCTCAAGCGCAACTTAGGGCGACCGCCGTTGATACAGACGCACCCCTACAAGATGTAATACCTGAAGACTCATTGGCTAAAGCCAAGGCCATGGAAGGTAAAGCAGCAGAGATTGGTAGCGATGATTGGTGTGAGCTGATGATGGCCAAAAATGCCGATGACTGGACTGAGGAAGAGCGCAGTCAGTTTGCCCAGCACTGTATTTAGTCCCGTTTTCTTGTTGTAGACCTAGATGTTTTTTGACGATTCCCGCGAGCATTTTTTTAGCCCACTAACCGGTAAATACCGGGAGCTGGTGGCGGAATGCCTGCGTCTGCTATACCAGCGGCTTTACACCGACCTGCGCGATTACGGCCACGCGCTCAATCGCGACCAGCTGGTGGATATCTTTAAAGAGGCCATAGCCCGCGCGCCTATTCTCGATGCTGACAATAGCTCAGAGCTGGATGACTTGGAAGATACGGC
>CBIMZH010000024.1:0-12224 GCA_966248255.1 uncultured Cellvibrio sp. | reverse complement strand
TTCGCCCAGGCCGGAGCTGGCCGCTGGCGCTGCCGCACTCGCGGAAGAATTATTTTCGGTAGCCAATTTGATACGCAGACGCAGGTTATTGGGCGAGTCGGCGTTGGCTATAGCATCATCAAAGCTGACGCGGCCTTCCATATACAAACGGAAGATGGCGCCATCAAAAGTCTGCATGCCCAGGTTTTCCGACTTTTCCATAATCTCTTTTATTTCGGTGAAGCGACCTTTAAGCACCAGCTCCTGAATGGTTTTGGTGCCGAGCAATACCTCTACTGCTGCGCAGCGTTTGCCATCGACCGTAGGCAATAGCCGCTGGCTGACAAAAGCGCGCAGATTTTGCGACAGCCCCATCAACAATTGCGGGCGACGCTCTTCGGGGAAGAGGTTAACAATACGCTCCAGCGCCTGGTTGGCGTTATTGGCGTGCAGGGTGGAAATGGCCAGGTGGCCGGTTTCGGCAAACTCCAGTGCGTGCTCCATGGTTTCGCGGTCGCGGATCTCGCCGATCAAAATCACATCCGGCGCCTGACGCAGGGTATTTTTAAGTGCGGCTTTATAGCTGCGCGTATCCACGCCCACCTCGCGCTGGTTAATCACGCTGCGCTTGTGTTTGTGTACGTATTCCACCGGATCTTCAATGGTGATGATATGGCCACCACTAGAGGCGTTGCGATGATCGATCAGTGCCGCCAGCGAAGTAGATTTACCCGAGCCAGTACCGCCAACAAACAACACCAGGCCGCGTTTGGCCATGACCACTTCTTTTAGAATTTGCGGCAGACCTAGGGCATCAAACTGGGGAATATCGGTTTTGATATTGCGCGCCACTATGGAGATTTCATTGCGCTGCTTGAAAATATTGATACGAAAGCGGCCCACACCGGCAATGGAAATCGCCAGGTTCATTTCCAGCTCACGGGCAAACTCCGCACGCTGTTCCTCATCCATAATCTCATTGGCAATGTTTTCTATATCACCTGGCTTGTAGGGTTCCTGACCCAGGGGTTTGAGGGTGCCCTGAAATTTGGCACAGGGCGGTGCGCCCGTACTCAAGTAAAGATCCGAGCCATCTTTTTTGGCGAGAATGTTCAGGAAGTGATCTATAGGGGTTGCCATATCCTTTTACCTCTTAATGCGCGTATATCAGCTTGTATTGAGTGAACCAGAAGTATAGAAAAGCTTCGCTTTTCTGCTGCCTTAATCGCAGCTCAATTGGGTGAATTTATATGCCCTTAGTTACGCGCGGGCACAGCCGCGACAAACGCGATTTCCACCAGCATTTGCGGGTCGACCAACTCCACCAGCACACAGGCGCGAGAAGGTGCGCAACCAAAGGGCAGCCAGGCCTCCCAGGCTTGATTCATCTCGCCCAGATTGGCGCGATCAGTTAGATAAATAGTGGCCGATAACAGGCTGGCACTACTGCCACCGATTTTGCCCAGGGTTTGCTCGGCCTGAGCCAAAAGCTGTTGCATCTGCTCGGCAAAGGGGCGGCTGGTATCTGAAGGCACTTCAACAAAATGGGCCAGGCCGTTATAGCTGGTGGCGTCGGACCAGCGCGGGGTGGGGTTAAGGCGTTGAATCATGGTTTAACTCCAAAAGCAGCTTTCACTGGCAATAAATTTCGGTAACTCGCCCTCTCCAGATGAAAAGGCACTAGGACAAAGAAGCACTGGGCCAAAATGCGCAGAGCAAAGATGCGCTGGGCAAATTTGCCGGGGCGCCTATAATAGCCCGCCTTTAACTCTTATCTTTCATTTGCACAGTTTTCATCCTATGGCCATTACCGCAGTTATCGCCCATCAAATCTCCCGCTCATCGCCCGAAGCCCAGGTAGCAACCCATTTGCGCGACCAGGCGTTTGATATAGGCGGCAAACTGGAGGAGCTGGCCTATGAATTGAAAAGCCAGTTTATTCGTAAGGGCGGCAAGAGCTATGGCCGCTTTTCCCCCGAACTGGGTGAAGCCCCTTTCCCTGCCTGGCTACAGGATTGCCGCCAGGATCGCATGAGCTTTGCCAGCTTTAGTCAAAAGGCCATGCAGCAATTTCAACAATTGCTGGATACCACCCCGTCACTATTTGATTCCTATGTCATTTTTGTGCAGGAGAAAATTGAGGCGGGCGAATACCTCTATGTCTATGTGGTGGAACATGAGTCGGCGATCTATCTGGATGCCGAACTGGCCGTAAGCGATTCTATCTACCTGGACACGGCCAATTTCACCCTGGCCGCCAAAATAAACTGCAGTGAGTGGGATTCCGGCGACTCAGCCACCTACCTAACCTTGATGCGCAGCCGTGGCGATAAAGACTATGCCGAAGCCTTTGGCCAGTTTGTCGGCTTTACCGATAAGCACGATTTAAAAACAGAAACCCGCGAATTCCTCGATGTGGTGGAAACCTTCACCCAAACCCTGGATGAGCCCACCGCGCGCCTGACCCGCACCAAAGTGGCTGACTACTGCCTGGAGCAAAACAAAGCCGGGCGCAGCGTCACTATCGCCGACCTCTCCTCCACCCTGGCAGAGGAAACCAAGGGCTACGAGCCAGAGCGCTTTGTACGCTTTGTCGAGCAGCAAAAGCCCGAGATCAAAGCAGAGTTTATTCCTCACGCAGGCCAGGTGCGCTCCTACGTGCGCATCAGCGGTCGCAACGACTCGCTGAGTATGAGCTTTGCCTCTGAGTGCCTGGGCAAGGACATTGAATATGATGCCGAGCGGGACCTGCTGATGATCAAAAGTATCCCCTCCTCGCTTAAAAAGCAGCTGATGGCTCACCTGAAACAAGGCAAGTAATGACCTTAACCTTGAAAGCCCAGACAAACTGGTTTTATGCACTGCCTATCACTCGCTATAAACAATAATTCTAACGCCAACATTGATAAACAAGACGACCGGTCATATATTGTATCCATGAGTAAACGCGAACTTAAAAAAGACCTCCTCCTGGATGCTGGCCTTAAAGTGATGGCCACAGGTGGCTATAACGGCACCAGCATTCAGGACATAGTCAAAGCGGCCGATGTGCCCAAAGGCTCTTTTTACACCTACTTCAAAAGCAAAGAGAATTTTGCCCTTGAAGCTCTGGAGAAAGTAGCCGACGAGCGCATGCAGCAAAACCGCAATCTGCTCGGCAATCGCGACCTGCCCGCCGCTGAACGGCTAACGCAATTTTTTCAGGAGAATATCGGCGGCTGCGAAGACAACCTCAACGGCGGCTGTTTTATTGGCAATATGTGCCAGGAGATGGCGGAGTCGAGCGAGGCAATTCGCATTAAAGTACGGCAGATGCTGCGCAATAATACCCAAGCCATAGAGGACGTGCTCGAAGCGGCCAGATCGGAAGGCAAGCTAAAAAGCACTCTCCCCTCCAGTGTGCTGGCCGAGTTTTTGTTTAATGCCTGGGAGGGTACGGTAATGCGGATGAAAGCGACAAAATGCCGCGAACCCCTGGATGCATTTTTGGTAGTGCTCAATCACATCCTTGGTAATTAATCAGGTTTTACCCTGAGCAGACAGCCTTTCATCACCAAGGTTGATAGCCGGGCATCCCCTCGGGGATGCAGATGTCAGCAATTATTTATTACAAAGCTCACTAGTTACAATCGCCGCTCGGCGGCACAATTTAAATCGTCAACTTTCCCTTTTCAAAAATAAAAACGACCAGTCACTTAGCTTAATTATCCCTCTAGATAATTGAATTAATTTCGCTCGCACCAAAAACAAGACGACTGGTCACTTTTATTTAAGCTATCAGGAGCAGCAAAGATGCAAGCCACCAAGGCCCGCAAGGCCTCGCAACAATACACTCACGCCTACCTACAGCTGGCGGCCATAGTTTTTTTGAGCCTGGCGCTCGCCCTTGGCAACCAAGCCAGCGCCGAAGGTGTTTTGGCAACCAAGCCAGAGGACGCCTGGCTGCAGCTGGCACAATTGATTGAAGACGAAAAGTCGCCACTGTTGTCGCCAGACCATAAGCCGATCAAGCAACAAAAATCCTGGGCTTTCGCTATTGATAACGACTTGCTGGTGCCCGGTCACCGCGATCAGGACTATACCTACGGTGTCAACTTTACCCAGACAGGGCCGCAAGTTAACAAGGCAACAATTAGCCTAAACCGGCCACTTAAAGCGCTGGATACCTGGCTGGGACTTGAACAAAGCAATACCAATATCGAGCAACGCTATATTCGCGAAATAGGCATCTACGGCTTTACCCCTGAAGACAAGAGCCTGACTACAGTAAATGCCAATGACCGCCCCTACGCGGGTCTGGTATATCTTTCCAGCGGTCGCGAGCAGATTGATTGGGCAGAAGGGCTAGCCTGGAAATCGTCCCTAACACTGGGGTTACTTGGGACACCGCTGGTGGGCAACATACAAAATCAGGTGCACAGGCTAACAGGCGGGGAAAGAGCTAAAGGCTGGGACAATCAAATCAGTAATGGTGGCGAGCTCACCGCACGCTATCAGATTGCCCGCCAACAACAATTGCATTGGGGCAGCGATAAGCTGGAGCTGAAATCTACTGTTCAGGCATCTGTGGGCTATTTGACCGAAGCTAGCTGGGGGCTAAGTTTTAGACGTGGCTTAATCAACAGCAACTGGTCATCTTTTAATCCCGACTTGACCAGCTATGGTGAGCGCTCATCCTATGACAGCAATACCCGTCAGGTTGTTGAGCATTATTTTTGGGGCGGCTTCGCACTCAAGCTTCGCGCTTACAATGCCTTTGTTCAAGGCCAGTTTCGCGATAGTGCGCTGACCTATGATCGCAATCAGCTAAATTCAGCGCTGGTAGAAGGCTGGCTGGGTTACACCCTGGCCCTGCCCAACGGACTAAGGTTTAGCTACGTTATGCGCGGCCACACCAATGAAGTTCGCAAGGGTGTAGGCGCGCGCAATTTACTCTGGGGCAGCTTAATAGTGGCAAAGAGTATTTAGCTACTGCAGCAGTGGACTCTTCAGGGCTTTCAGCTCACCACCAACCAGGGTTTCACTGGCAAAGCGCAAATCATCCAGAGAGACACGGCGCTTAACCATCAGGCTGCGCACCACGTCATCCAAGGTGTATTTTTGCTGGCTGCGCTGGCGGATCTCCTGATCCAATTCATTCAGCAACACTACCGCGCGCGCAGTCACCGGACCAGTGGAGTCAGATTGACGCAGATGTTTTACATCCTTGCCCCAAGTATTCAGCGTTTTGAGAATTTTGGTGCGCCTAGCCTTGGTAATCCCTTTGGCGCGGTATAAAAGTTCAAATGAGTAAAACTCGGCTACGCCTTCCGCAATCCAGTCGTCATTGCTGGTTTCGGTTTTTTCACCGGTAATTCGCGTAACCATGTGGGTTAATTCATGTAGCAAGGGGCTGGTGCCATTTTCACTTACCAGGGGGCGGTCCGAATGCAAAAACAGGGAATTAGATGCGGATAAACCGCCCCGCCACATAGGATCACCAGCACCTACAACCAGGAGCTTTTGCGGCGTTTTTTCAAACGCTGAGTTCAACTGACGCCAGGCAAAACTTAAAAAAGTCAGCACTTCCATTCGCTTGTAACCCAGGCCTTGGGGCGCAACTACAGCTATTTGCGTTTTACGCAAGGTGGCACGACGCGAACCAATTTTACCGGCCACCATCCAGCCAGTTGGGCGATCAAAGCGGCGCTCCGGGTTATCTACCGCAAAGCTATTACCATCCAGGCGAGGCCAGCCGGTTTCAACACTTTTCCAGCCCTCCGGCATGTTGAATATCAAGGTCGAGCGCGAGTAGGCGCCGTCCACTTCCAGGGTGTGCATCGCCGGCACCAGATCATCACCGCGAAACACCGCCCAGTCATTGTTCATTATTGCGTCGTATTCACCCGGCTTCTTTTCATGGGTAATCTTGGCAAAAAAAGTTATTTGCGCGTTTTCTTTAGGCAACTGCCAACTGACTTTGTCATCTTTGATAACCAGCTTGCCATTGGCTTTAATTCTGGAATAAATTTTTTCTTTATTGCTAAAACTCAACCGTTCCAGCAGGCCGTGATTATCAATACTGATAGTCACCTGCGCCCCCTGGCGTGAAGGGTCCAGGGCTATTTGGTAGCTAACCTCATATTCCAACTCCGGACGCTCTTGCGCCCATGCGCTCGGCAGAGCCCAATAGATGCCGAACAGGAAAATCGTCAACTTGCTAAAAAAATTGCGCATTTGTCTTTGTCACCTACCAATACCTACGTAAATTTGATTTGCACCTAATGCTCCACCAAGTAAGTTTGCCCCGGAGCCTGATTCTCAATGAGGCAAATTATAGGAGGCCAGCCTGAATGGACGCGCAACATTGTAGTCAATTTCCTACAAAAGATTCGGAAATTAGCCACTGTAGCCAGCCCGACAGATTTTGCATAATGACTGCACAAGGACGAAACAGGAATAACTGCCTTATCGGATAAGGCGCATGGAGGCAAAGGGACAACTCGGATCAAGGAAGCTCACTAATTCGGCATTGGACTAGGCCTAGTGACGACACCACCATGGAACATAAGGAAATGAATGCTTCAGGAAGGAGCAAGCTTACAGGGATCGCTTGGGAACGGAGGCCAGAATTGCTGGCTGAAGGATTCACCAGACAATTTTTACAGAAAGGGTTACGGCAGGAGGCTTGGTAAGCAACAGGATGAGCTCACCATCCCGGATTCTGTATCTATTCTCTCTATGGGGGCTTGCCATGCAAGCTCCCATCATTTTTTTAGCGCAAATAAGCTAAATCTATTGATAACTCAAAGACTTATATTAAAAATTTTCCGCGAGAAACTTCTGCGCCAATTTAGCCGCATCTGTATTGCCAGCAGCAACCTCAGCTAAAGTAGTCTTGGCTGAAGCCTTATCCCCCATAAAGAAATACACCCGACCCAAATCCAGTTTGGCATCAGGCACCTTGGGCGATGCAGGGAAATCATTAATCAGCTTGCTAAACCAGGTTTTGGCCTGAGGATAATCGCGCTTAAGCATTGCGACCTTACCCAACCAATAATGACTATTAGCTGCGTAAGCCCCAAGAGGATACTGGGAGAGATGGGATTTGAAGGCAACTACAGCTTCGTCATACTTACGACTGTTCAGGAGATCGTAGGCAGTCTTGTACAGATCTGCCTCGTCTACTGAATTGGCCGCTTGCGGAACCGCGACTGGAGCTACACTTGATACTTCATCGGAAACTGGCGAGGGAGATGCCGGAATTGCGCCGCCTGACAGACGACGATCCAACTCCATATAGTTATCCAACTGCAACTGTTTAAGCTGCTTTATTTCGTGCGCCTGCTCTTCAATGAGCCCACGCAAATTTGCCATTTCGTCCTGCAAAGCACGGATTTGACTGTAAACATCCTGCTCTACCGGAGTGTTAAACGATGGCTGAGCCACCCCAGAGCTGTAACTCTGGGGGGTAGATTCTACAACCCTTACTTGCGCCTCGGATACTGGGACTGCGACAGCGAGAACTGCAGTAAACAGATTCCTAAACTTCATAAGGGCTCAGACTCTTAGTATTTAACTTCTACGCGACGGTTTTGAGCCCAAGAAGACTCATCGTGACCAGTAGAAACTGGACGCTCTTCACCGAAGCTAACGGTTTCCAACGAAGAACCGCTAACACCTTGAGTTACCAGGAAATCGCGAACAGCGTTAGCACGCTTCTCGCCCAGAGCCATGTTGTACTCGCGAGAGCCGCGCTCGTCAGCGTGACCTTCCAGGCGAACAGCTACAGAAGAACCTTTCAGTTTTTCTGCGTGAGCCAGAAGTACAGCGCGAGATTCGGCAGTCAGGGTGTACTGGTCGAAATCGAAGTAAACAACGTTAGTCAGTTGCTCAACACTCTCTTGCACAACAGGTGCAGTGTTAGTGTTTTCTACAACTGGGGCTTCGTCTTTTTTGGAGCTGCTGGAACAGCCAACCAGGAAAGACATAACAACAGCAAAAGTCAGACCTTGCTTAATTGCTTTGGTGATCATGTGTGTGTAACTCCAATGAAGTTGTGATCAAGTGTGTTTTACGACTTACTAGTTAAAAAATGGCGACCATGCGGGCTCCCGCACATCACCTTGTTTTGGAGGCTGGAGAATTTTAACACGTGCATCGAGAGATACCGCCGCCAAAACCCCTTTACCGCCAGAACGAGTCGCATACATCAGCATAGCGCCATTGGGCGCTATAGTAGGCGATTCGTCTAAATTTGTCTCTGACAAAATGCGCAAATTACCAGTTTTTAAATCCTGTGCAGCTATGTGGTGAATACCACCTGGACGCTTGTTCAGAATAATCAAATTTTTGCCATCAGGTGATACACGACTACGCGCGTTATAGTCACCGTCAAAGGTTACACGCTCCTGCTGACCAGTCGCAAGGGTAACCTGATAAATTTGCGGTTTTCCACCACGATCAGATGTAAAAAATAAGGCAGAGCCATCAGCTGACCAGGATGGCTCAGTATCGATGGCAAAATGATTAGTCACTCGTGTTAATTGACGAGTTAATACATTCTGCACATAGATCTCGGGGTTGCCGTCCTTCGATAAAACCATTGCCAGCTTTTGCCCATCCGGAGACCAGGCAGGCGCACCATTCAGGCCGCGAAAGTTAGTCATTTGCTGACGGCGACCTGTGGCCAGATCCTGAATAAAAATTGAGGGTTTATTGTCGTCTTCGAACGACACATATGCGATTCGCTGACCAGTAGGCGACCAGGCAGGCGAGAGCACAGGGAAACGAGACTCCAGCAATAAACGCGAGCGAGCACCATCAATATCAGAAACCATCAAACGGTACTTGGAGGGGCGATTAAACACCTCAACGTACACCAGCTTAGTGGAAAAAATACCGCGTATACCGGTAATGGTTTCATAAACCTTGTCACTAATAGCGTGAGCTATATCGCGCAATTGAGCCTCAGTACCATCCACCGTAGTGCGCAGGAAGACACGCTTTTGCTGCACCACGTCAAACAATTCATAGCTGGCGTAGTAGCGGCCATTTTGCTGGGTTAAGCCGCCCAGCAGCAGATATTCTGCACCCAGAATTTTCCAATCGCGGTAATGCACTTCTGCCTCAGAGCGCGGAAACGACAGCATACGCGTTGGGCTAATGGATTCAAACTGCCCGGAAAACTCCAGGTCCTTACCTATGATTGCACCCACATCTTCCGAGAGACGGCCACCAGCCCAATCAAAGGGAACCACAGCAATTTTAGTCGGGTTATCAATACCCTTGGTGACAAACACTATATTGGTTTGCGCCTGGGCAACCAAGCCTACAACCAACACCAGCACACCTAAAATATATTTCACTGACGCAAATCCTCTGGGTTGAATGCAAATTTAAAATGACGGAAATTTCGCTCAAAAATAGCGTTGGGTATATCCTTAATTTCCGTAAAACGATCCACCTTGCGAATTGCCTGCTCCGCACTGCGATCGAAGGCATCGCTGCCACTACTTTGAATTAGCTGCACACCTACAACCTGTCCATTGGGCAGCATATCTATATTAAATACAGCGATCATGCCGCGTCGAGCCGAAGGTGGGCGGCTCCAGTTCTGCCCCACTCGCTCAGCAATCAATTCGTTGTAGCTTTTTACGTTGGCATCGTCGTTAGACTCAGCAATAAGCTTCTCTTCTTTCTGCAAGGCGGCCTGTATACGACGCTGCTCCTCTTGCGCCTGCTGCTCCTGTTTACGTTTTTTCTCTGCCTCGGCTTTTTTCTTCTGTTCTTCCGCCAGCTTCTTTTTACGCTCGGCCTCAGCCTTGGCCTTAGCCACCTTGGCCTGCTCTTCTTTTATCTTCTGCTGCTTAAGCTTTTCCGCATCGGCAGCGGCCTTGGCCTGTTCATCCTTCTGCTTTTGAACCTTGGCTTCAGCCTCTTTGCGACGCTGCTCTTCTTGCTGCTTGAGGTGCTTCATATCCTCATAAGCCTTACTGTTTAACACCTGCTCTTTGATTTGTTGCGGCGCAGCCTTCGCCTTTGGCGCCAAATCAACCAGAGTAGCCGTAACAAAATGCGGCTTATATGGCTCTTCCTCTTTTTTGAAAAAGTCCCAGTTGCCCAATATCAGTATCAGCAACAAACCGTGCATACCGACACTCAGCACCATAGGCAGAGGTAGCGAGTTATCCAGCTTCATAGCTTAACGCGGCGGCTCCGTAATCAAACCGACCGAAGGTGCGCCAGCCAGCTTTAGCTCGCTCATAAGCGACACAATAACGCCGTATTCAACCTTGGTATCACCCTGTACAAACACCAGAGTGTTTGGCTTTTCCGCCAACACCTTACTGACTATGGATTTGATTTCCGCCAGTGGTCGTGGCGTATCATCATCGCCACCCAAATCTATGTAATAGCTGCCGTCGCGCTTTACCGAAACGGTAATCGGCTCATCTTCTTTGTTGTCCACCGGGTCTGCTGCCGCCTTGGGCAACTCCACCTTAATACCCTGGGTCATCATAGGCGCAGCAATCATAAATACAATCAACAGCACCAGCATAACGTCAATTAGAGGTACGACGTTAATCTCTGCCTTAAGGGACTTTTTTGCCTTGGGTTCAAAATCTGACATAGGATTTATCCGCTCCAGTTACCTGAGAGACAGCATTATTTAGAGTGAACCTGACGGTGCAATATTGCAGAAAACTCTTCAGCAAAGGTGCGGTAATTATTGAGCAAACCCTCGGCCTTAGCGGAAAACTTGTTGTAAGCCAAGACAGCCGGAATAGCGGCAAACAAACCCATGGCCGTGGCGATAAGCGCCTCGGCAATACCTGGCGCCACTGTAGCCAAAGTTGTCTGGTGAACGTTGGATAAATTAAGAAAGGAGTTCATGATTCCCCATACAGTACCAAACAGACCTATGTAGGGGCTCACCGAGGCAACACTGGCCAAAAACGGTAAATTCTCTTCGAGCTTTTCCTCTTCGCGAGCCAAGGCTACACGCATGGCGCGTATAGAACCTTCCATCACCGCATCAGAATCTGCACCGGCCTGTTGGCGTAGGCGAGAGAACTCTTTAAAACCTGCACGAAAGATATTTTCGATACCTTCGGAGATATCCAGGCGGCCATTGCCCTGGCGATACAGCTGATTCAGATCTATGCCTGACCAGAATTGCTTTTCAAAAAACTCCAGCGACTCAGCCGCTTTGCGCTGATAAATAAAACGCTGAAAAATCATCACCCAGGATACAACCGAGGCAAGAAAGAGTATCAGCATAACCACTTGCACCAAAAAACTGGCTTCAGCGATCAAGTGAACTATCGACATACTGTTATCGGCTTCTGGCATGGCTTATAACTCAGGATTCCGGGAATTAAGGGTTTGAAGGATACGCGCGTGCATATCAGCAGGGAGGGCGGCAGGCTTCATGGTTGCAGCCTGGACACAGGCAATACGGATTTTACCTTCACATAAAACTTGGTTATTGCGCGACACCTGCTGGAAAAAGTCCACATAGGTACGCGCCAATTTATCAACCTGGCTGCTTACCAGCAGCAGGTCATCCAGGCGCGCCGGGCGCAGATAATTAACCTGAGCCGAATGCACAACCAAGAGCAAATCACCCTCCAACATGGCGGGCTTATCATAGCCTAAAGCGCGCAAGAATTCTGTACGGCTGCGCTCCATAAACTTTAAATAATTTACGTAGTAAACAATCCCACCGGCGTCTGTGTCTTCTATGTAGACGCGCAGCGGCAATGCAAATTCCGGTTGCCCCACAAGTATCTCCGTTTAGTCCGCAGCCTCCTGCAGACGTTTGGGCATAGCCAAACCAAAATGACCATAGGCATTAGTAGTTAACACCCGTCCGCGCGGTGTCCGCGCCATAAAGCCCTGCTGAATCAAATAAGGCTCTATCACATCTTCTATGGTGCCGCGGTCTTCACTAATAGCCGCAGCCAAACTCTCAACCCCTACCGGGCCGCCATCAAAATTGTTGATCATTGCCAGTAACAGGCGTCTATCCATGTGATCAAAACCGCGCTCATCTACATTGAGCATATTGAGTGCCGCATCGGCCATAGCGGCAGTAACCTTACCGCTGCCTTTAACCTCGGCGTAGTCACGCACCCGGCGCAACAGGCGGTTGGCGATTCGCGGTGTACCGCGCGAGCGCTTGGCCACCTCAGCAGCTCCCTGCTCGTCCATCTCCACCCCCAGCAGCGACGCTGAGCGGCCAACTATGTGGGTGAGATCCT
>CBIMZH010000023.1:0-12398 GCA_966248255.1 uncultured Cellvibrio sp. | reverse complement strand
ATCGGCGAGTAATTCCTCCACGCTGGGCGCGCGCTGGGATTGCGCCAGGCTGAGGGTGGCGCGCTGGTTGTCGCTAAAGTGCCAGCTGGCCGAGGCCGAGTAATTCTGGCTAGTGTGCTTAAGGCTGGCGCCCTGGTCGGGGTTGATCTGCTGCTGCTCGGCGCGGGCGCCCAGCTCCAGGTTCCAGTCGCCCAGCTGCCGCTCCTCTACCCAGAAAATCCCCTGGTTGCCAATTTGCGCGCGGGGAATAAAGGCCTCTTCACCTATAGCGGCAAAGTCGCGCTGGGCCAGTTGCAGGCCAATGGCGCCCTGCCAGTCGGCGATTTTTTCATGGACAGCTTCAATGCGCCCCTCCCAGGCATCGTTAGTAAAGCGGGTGCCGGGCTGGCCGTCTTCCATCTCTGTGTGTTCATAGTCGTTGTGGCCCAGGCGCAGGTCGACTCTGGCCAGGCCCTCGATGGGGCTGGTCATGCTGCCTTTGAGGTCGAAGCGGGTCTGCTGCATATCAATGCGCACCGACTCATCTTCACTTGGGTCCGGGGGAATGCCGTAGTTGTTGGCTTCCTGGCTGACCGCCAGGCCAATAAAGCCAGAGTCGCCAATATAAGAGAGGCCCGCGCTCTGGCTGTGGGCTTGGGCGTCAGTGTTGGCGATATAGCCCTTGCTGGTTTGTTCGGCCTGGGCCGGGTCGCTGGCGGCGCGGCCGGGAATGCTCAGGTTATTGCTGTCGCGGCTGACACCGTCCAGATGCCAGGCGAATTCGCCGGCGGCGCCGGTCAGGCTAGCAACCGCGGCTGTATCGTCGCTGGCGCTGCCATAGCGCAGTTCCACGCCACCCTCGATGCCGTCGGGCAGCTGCTCGGGAATACGGTTATCCAGCACATTGACTACCCCGCCTATGGCGCCGCTACCGTAGCGCAGCGCCGCTGGGCCGCGCAGCACTTCGATGCGGCTGGCGAGCAGTGCCTCGGCGCTGACCGCGTGGTCGGGGCTGGCGGCCGAGGCGTCCATGGTGCCTATGGAGTCCTGCATCACCTTGACCCGGTTGTCGCTCTGGCCGCGAATGACCGGCAGGCCGACGCCCGGACCAAAACTGGCGGAGCTGACTCCGGGCAGGCCGTTAAGGGTTTCGCCCAGGGTGCTGGCGGCGTGTTCGCGCAGCTGGTCGCCATCAAGGCTGGCCACTGCCTGGTTGATGGCGTCGCGGCTTTTGGCCAGGGGCGAGGCGGTGACCAGCATCTCTTCAATATCTATATCGGTAGATGCGGCCCAGCTCAGCTGCGGCGCCAGGATCAGGCATTGCGCTAGCATCAGGCTTAAGGCCGTGCGGGCAAATAGGGGTTTTGGGTTGAGGGTTTTAATTTGAATAGGTTTGGCAAATAGCTGGTAACGCATGAAGACTCCGCGAATAAATCTCAGGCGCAACCAAAAGCACCCTGATGGGGGCTGGCGAGGCTGCGCGAAAATTAAAAGGCAATTTGCGCGCCATCTGCGGGTGCAAATGGCGACGCGAGCCGTTGGGGGGATTTAGGCGGAGTAAGCGGGTGGGGCGCGGCTGTTAAAACTGCAGGGGGCTGGCTGGACGACAGCTGAGACAATGGCGACAAACCCCAATGCCAAGCCAAAAACCAGCAAGAGCAGCGGCAGTTGGCTGGGCAGGGCTTTATCCAGAGAGACAGAGTGCTGACATATAGCACAATCGGCCGCCGTGCCCGCTTTGTGGGCACTGTGGTCGTGGCCCAGCTGGATAAAGGTGCTGAGCAGCAGCGCCGCCATAAGCACATAAAGCCAGCGCCGCCAGTGGTTGGCGAGGGCTGGCGCAGTGCGCTGGGCGAAGGGATTGGCAGTCGCTGGGGGATTCATGGCGGGCAATCTAAAAAAATACGCCCCCCGGTGCAAGCAAATTTGCACCAGAGGCAGGTTATTTGCGCAAATTTACAGCTGGCGATTGCTGTTCGATTTACTGAATTGGCCGGGCGTTAATTGCCTGGCGCGACAAAGCGAATTGGGCGGAACTCCTCCAGGCTGGGGTGGGGCATAGGGCGCCAGTTATCCTCTGGCAGCGGGGGAATAGGTGCTGGGCTTGCCAGTGGTGGATGCTCTACCGCAAGCAGTTCGCTCAGGGTTTGCAGCACCTCGGGATTCTGGGTTTCATCGGGGCAGAGCAGGATTTTGTGCTCGCGGCACTGGCGCCCCAAATCCAGGCTGGAGGAGTAGCGCACTATGGGTGCCGAGAGCGCCAGGCCGGTGAGAATGGGCAGCAGCCACCAGAAAAAAATAGGCGCATAGGTGATGGTTAACCAACCCCAAAAGAGCGCAATCAGGGTGATTTTGGAGGTGCGCTCTATGGCTTCGCCCCAAGGCAGTAAACGGCCTTCGCGATCCTGGGAATCCCAGTTGACCTTAAAGCCGAGCAGTACCGAAACCACAAAATAGGCGTGGTAGCCCATCATGATGGGCGCGATAAGCACCGCAAACCAGGTTTCGACAAAGGCGCCTTTAATAATTGCCCAGCCGCCGCCAAAAGCGTCGCGTCTGTGGGTGAGCGCGACTATCACGCCCAGGGCTTTGGGGCCCATCAGCAGCAGGGTGGTGAGCAGAATCAGGCCGATAATCTCGCCGGTTTTGGCGATGGGCCAGTTGGGGTAGAGCTGGTAGACCTCGGTAAAATAAACGTTGGAGTTAAGCGCGCGCACCACCGCATCGGCGGTGCTGAGCACCAGCATCAGCAGCCAGATAAAGGAAGTGATATAGGCCACGGCGCCAAACAAAAAATGCAGGCGGCTGATCAGGTGCAGGCCGGGCAGGTCGAGTATGCCCAGGTGCTGGATATTGCCCTGCACCCAGCGGCGATCGCGCTTGGCGTAGTCGATGATATTGCAGGGCACCTCTTCAAAACTGCCTTCAATGTCGCTGAGCAAAAACACATCCCAGCCGGCGCGGCGAAGCATGGCCGCTTCAACAAAGTCGTGGCTGAGAATATCGCCGCCAAAGGGCGCATGGCCGGGCAGCGGTGGCAGGCCGCAGTGATCCATAAAGGCGCGCAGGCGGATAATGGCGTTGTGGCCCCAGTAGTTGGCCACGTTCATCTGCCAGAAGGCGATGCCGGTGGCGAGCATGGGGCTGTAGAGCACGGCGGCAAACTGCACAAAGCGGCCAAAAAAAGTGGTCTGGCGCACCGGGATGGGGATGGTCTGGATCAGGCCGCAGCGGGGGTTGGCCTCCATGGCGCGGGTCATGCGCACCAGGCTGTCGCCGGTCATTACCGAGTCGGCGTCCAGCACCAGCATATGTTCGTAGTTTTGCCCCCAGCGCTGACAGAACTCGGCCAGGTTGCCCACTTTGCGTCCGATATTTTTTTCGCGGCGGCGATAAAAACACTGCTTGCCCAGCTCACCCAAACGCTCTTGCAATTGCTGCCAGGCATCGCGCTCGGCCTGGGCAATATCCAGCTTGGTGGTGTCGCTCAGCAAGTAAAAATCGAAGTGCGC
Organism: uncultured Cellvibrio sp.; assembly: GCA_966248255.1. Classification (GTDB taxonomy): domain Bacteria; phylum Pseudomonadota; class Gammaproteobacteria; order Pseudomonadales; family Cellvibrionaceae; genus Cellvibrio. The sequence goes on along the minus strand of CBIMZH010000023.1, from coordinate 8,907 downwards.
CAGCTCGCCAGTTTTTTCCAGTGAGCGCAGTGTGGCTTCAAAGCCGGCAATCACCCTGTGGGTGTCCTCGTTGTACACCGGCATTACCACCGCAGTGCGGCTGCGAATGGGCGAGTTGTTGGGTGCTATATCGGCATAGCGCTTCAGCGACAGCGGGTCGCGCTGCAGCATTTGCAGCACAAAGCCAAACAGGCCGCTCCAGAAGGACATGGCCAGCCAACTGAAGGTGATGGAAAAGAGCACCAGAATGACAAACTCCAGCGCGGTTAAATCGTTGGCGCGGAGAATATCGAACATGGTGTAAACGCCCGCCAGGGTGGACACCAGGCTAAGGCTGCCAAAGAGCCAGCGGCGCAGCGCTTTGTAGGGCAGTTGTATAGCGTTGGCAGCGGCGGCTAAGGGCGGAATTGGCGCTAGAACTTGTGGCGGGTGTTCGACGGAGTGATGGCTGTTCATGGAGGTCCGGTTAGTTAACGGCGGCATCAGCCGCCGTAGGTTGGCGTCCTTAAGTTAGCGTCCGCAGGTTGGACGTTGGCGCTGCGCGTTACTGGATGGCGTCTGGATACCAGACATAGCTCCAGACTTCACTCATACGCTGGTCGCGCAACTTCAAGAATAAGCGCATATCCACCAGCTTGTCGCCATCCGGCTCCAATTTAAAGGAGGCGCGCCAGGTGCGGCCATCGGGCAGGCGCGCCACCTTGAGCTCGGTCACCTTGCCGGAGTTATTTTGCATAGCAGCTTCCAGGGGGGCATCGGCAGAGATGTTATCCAGCTCGCCACCGCGAAAATCTATAACAAACTTGCGCATCGAATGGGGTGGCGGATTTTGCTGGCCGGGGTTGGCGCCCCAGCCGATGCGGGTGCGAATCACCTTGCCGCCGACGTTCTCCGGCAGATAGTCGTCAAAGCTGCGCAGGCGGTAAGCGAAAGTCGCGCTATCGCCAGCCTTTAAAGCTTTGGCTGGCACCCAATAGGCCACTATGTTGTCGTTGGTTTCGCTGTCGCTGGGGATCTCCACCAGCTCGGCACGGCCGGGGCCCCAGCTGCCCTCGGGGGTAATCCACATACTGGGGCGGCGCTCGTAGCGGGCTTCCATATCCATATAGTGATCAAAATCGCGGTCGCGCTGGAGCAGGCCAAAGCCGCGCGGGCTGACGTCGGACAGGGAGGAGACGTGCAGGCTGCGGTGATTGCTGATGGGGCGCCAGATCCACTCGCCATTGGCGGCGGCCATTAACAGACCATCGGAGTCATGTACTTCAGGGCGGAAGTCATCGACATAGCGGGTGTGGTTTTCGCCCCACATATACATGCTGGTTAAAGGCGCTATGCCCAGCTTGAGAATATCTTTACGCGCAAACAGGCGCGCTTCAACGCGCATCTCGGTGGGTGCACCTGGGGCAATATCAAACTTATAGGCACCGGTAATGGAGGGGCTGTCGAGCAGCGCGTACATCACCATATGGGTTTCAGCGGGGTTGGGCTTTACCAGCCAGAATTCGCGAAATACCGGGAACTCCTCGCCCTTGGGCTCGGCGGTGTCTATCGCCAGGCCGCGCGCCGACAAGCCATAGTTGAGGCCCGGGCCAATCATGCGGAAGTAGGACGCGCCCTGAAATACCAGAAACTCGTCTTTGTAATCCTTGCTGTTGAGCGGGTAGTGCACGCGAAAACCGGCAAAACCTATATTGCCCGGAGCGACACCGGCCAGGGGGGCGGCTGGGCCATCGTAGTTAAAAAATTCCTGTTTGAACTGCAGTGCCGAGTCGGGGCCATCGGTGGCCATGTGCAAAATCACCGGCTCGCGATACAAAAAGCCCGGGTGGAATAACTGGATTTCAAACAGCGACTCGTTGTGCCAGAGCGCCGCTTCGGGGCGGAAGCGAATGCTGCGGTACTGGTCGTAGTTCATATTGGCCAGCGCATCGGGAATATTGGCCTGGATAGGTTTGTACTCGCGCTTGGCGAGCAGCTTGGCGCGCGAGGCAATGGCATCAAACAATTGCGGCTGCACCGGGTCGGCGATAGCGGCGGGTGCGGTGGCAACCTCAGCGGGCGCACTGGCTTGCGCTGCCGCCGAGCTGGTGGCCTGGGCCAGGGTCGGCAAGGCGCCAAGGCTTAAACAAAACCCGGTTAACAGGCTCAGGGTGCTGCGCGACAACAGTTTGGTGGAAAACGAAAAACGCATCCAGGTTACTCCCTAGTAAGAGCGCGATGGTTAAGTGGGTTAAATGTGAGTGAAATTCGCAGACCGCTATTCAGCTTGATTCTGTGCGACTTTAAGCGTTTATCCGCTTTGATTCTAGCGAAACAATCAGCCTCTGGTACTTGGGCAGGACGCAGCATGAAAAATTCAGATGTGAATGCGGATGGGGGTCTCCCAGCCTTAGGTTTTTACGATAAAAAATCCGACTGGGATCGGTGTCGCATTCTAATCGATTCGCCGCCAAAAAATAGGCGTAGTCAGCCGTTGGCAGCAAGATTTATTTAGCGTTTTACCCCCTTTAGGGGGATTGACCCACAGGCGTTTTTTTGCAGTTGTCGGGTTTATCTGCTGGCAGCGTAACTGCCGCTAACGCAAAGGTGTTTTATGCATAAATAGTCTTTGCGACTTTTGCCCTCTCGGCTTTACTAAAAAATGAGAAGTCCCCCCTGCCCGGGCACCCTTGGGCAGTGGTTTTTTAACCTGTGTTCAGGGAGGTGTTGCGTGAACCTGACTTCAAAAGCGGCGGTTAAACATCACAAGGTGTTACTGCCTGTTGTCGAGCGAATGATCCATCAGCTGGATTCAGTGTTTGTCGATTTTGCCGGCCCTGTTGGCCAGGGGCTGGCGGAAGATACCTATCGCCAGTGGTTGTTGGCCGGCAAAACCGGGCCCTCCGGATTGCGCCAATATGTCAGCTCTTTGGGGTCTCAACTGGACCCGGATCAAAGGCGCGAATTTAGCGAGCGAGCGCAATTGATGCTCGATCATCTCGGTTCAGGTTTCGTTAATTAGCCGTGCCCTGAACCCCAAGGTTTAATCGCGTTATTTTCCCCTGCAGCCAGGCGACAATCTGGAGCTGCATTCCTTATTGCTCTACACTCTGGTGGATTGACTGGAGCGCAAGGCTTTAGTCGGACAAATGTCTAGCTGACAGCGATATCTACCAATGCTCAAATTAAAAGGCTACGCGCGCGAAAACCCTATAGTGGCGAGGTTGCTGGGGCTGATCATTATCAGCAGCTCCCTGATAACCCTGTTCGCGATACTGCTTCAGCTGCGCAGCAATTTTAACGATGATATTTCCGAGTTGGAAAAACGCATCGACCAGGTGCGCATCAGCACCCTGGCCAGTATTACCAAAAGCCTTTGGGGGTTTGACCAGGAGCAGCTGAGCATTCAAATTCACAGCGTGCTGGATGTGGACGATGTGGTTCAGGTGAGCGTCACCTGGCACGACTGGAATAATGTGCAGCAAAATCTGGTGGCCAGTAATCCCAGTTACGATCCCAAGGATCTGGAAGCCAAGCGCAGCCAATTTTTAATTCGCCAGTACCCGCTTATTTACGAGGATACCAGCACCCCGCCGCAGGAGTTGGGGGTGTTGACGGTAACCGCCAGCCTCGCCAGCATTTATGACAAGTTGTGGGACAGGGCCTCCTTTGTATTTTTAGTGCAGGGCACCAAAACCCTGATCATCGCGCTGTTTATTATCTGGCTGGTACACACGCTGCTCACTCGCCATATAAAAACCATCGCCACCTATGCGCGCAACCTCAACCTGGAAAGCCTGACCAAACCGCTCAAGTTGCAGCGCATCAAGTTGGACTCTGCCTCGGACGAGCTGGACAATGTGGTCAACGCGATTAACCAGATGCGTGAAACCCTGCTGGAGGATATTGAACAGCGCCACGCCATTGAGATGGCGCTGCTGACGGAAAAGGCGGAAAAACTCGAAACCCGCCGCCAAAAAAATGCAGCTGAAGATGCCAGTCGCGCTAAAAGCCAGTTTCTTGCCACCATGAGCCACGAGATACGCACCCCTATGAATGGTGTTATCGGCATGTTGGAAATGCTGCGCGATACCCCGCTGGATGACAATCAAAAACACTATATAGATGTGATTCACCGCTCGGGTGAAACCCTGCTCAGCATCATCAACGATATTCTCGACTACTCCAAAATCGAAGCCGGCAAAATGCAGTTGGAGGAGACGCAATTCGATTTGGATGAACTGGTGGAATCCTGCGTGCAATTGTTTGGCGCTACCGCCAATAAACGCCAAATTGAACTCTTTGGTGGCCTCGCCCCGGATGCACCCAGCCGCGTGCGCGGCGATCCAACCCGTTTGCGTCAAATCATTATCAACTTGTTGGGTAACGCGTTTAAGTTTACCGAGACAGGCTTTGTCTCGCTCTCGGTAGCGCCAGCCGGCGATCCGCAAAAGCCCCATCTGCTTAAATTTATCGTTCAGGATTCCGGCATAGGCCTGGATGTGAATAAAACCAGCAATCTGTTTGATTCCTTCAATCAGGCGGATGCATCGACTACGCGAAAATACGGCGGTACCGGCCTGGGCCTGGCCATTTGTAAAAGCCTGGCGATGTTAATGGGCGGCAGCATAGGTGTGGAAAGCGCCAAGGGTGAGGGTGCGCGTTTTTGGTTTACTGCCGACTTGGAGCCGCTGGTGACCGACCAGGTGCGCGCAGAGCTTGACCCGCGCCTGCAGGGCAAAAAGCTGCTGCTGGTGGAGGCCAGTCAGTCGCTGGCTGAGTTTATCAACCACTACTGCCGCGCCTGGGGCATTCACCTGGATACAGTGCCCGCCGCCAAAGCGGCCATGGCGCAGCTCAAACACGGCCTGCATGCAGGCGAGCCCTACGACTTTGTCGCCTTTGATTATTCGCTGCCGGATGCCACAGGTATAGAACTGGTGCAATGGCTGCGCGCCTCCTCCGATTTTGCCGAGCTACCGCTGTTTATGATCAGTGGCGGCGACGCCTATCACGATCAGGCGGTGATGCAGCGCCTGGCCATCCATACGGTGCTGCGCAAACCTATCTCTATTAAATTGCTGCGCAAAGAGTTGATCGCCCTGTTGGGCCACGAAATGGCGCCCCAGGCCAAGACCAGTACACCGGGCTACCAACTGGACAAGTATTCGTCGCTGCGGGTGTTGGTCGCTGAGGACAACTCGGTCAACCGCATGGTGATAAAAGGCCTTTTGGGCAAACTGGGAATCAAGCCGCAATTTGCCGAAAACGGGCGCGAGGCGCTGGACCAGGTGATGGCCCAGGCGGGCGCGCTGGATTTGATATTTATGGATTGTGAAATGCCGGAGATGGACGGCTTTGAGGCGACCCGCTCGATTCGCCAGTTCGAAGCCAGAAGCGGGCGATTGCCACTGCCCATAGTGGCGCTTACCGCCCACGCCCTGCAGGAGCACCGCGAGGCGGTATTTGCCAGTGGCATGAATTACTACCTGGCCAAGCCGGTTACCTTCGACGGCCTTTACAAGGCGCTGGAGTCGCTCAACCTGCGCAAGGCGGAGGTGGCGGCTCAGCCGCAGACGTAAATAGCCCGCGGCTTATAAGCCCCCGGGGCGATAGTAGCGGCTTATAAGACTGATTGGCTTTTTCTCCTTGCCTGAGTCTGGGCCAATCCTTATTATGGCCAGCATTCGCCGGGGGGGCTCCCCCATTTAACCGCCCTTTGGCTAGGAGATTTTATGAGTAGCGATGCAATTGTTCATGTAAGTGACGCGAGTTTTGAACAGGATGTACTGACATCCGATCTGCCTGTTCTGGTTGATTTTTGGGCAGCCTGGTGTGGCCCATGTAAAATGATCGCGCCAATTCTTGATGACCTGGCTGAACAATTTGAGGGCAAAGTAAAAATTGCCAAAATGGACGTAGACGCTAACAAAGAGACTCCGGCCAAGTTTGGTATTCGCGGTATTCCAACCCTGATTATCTTCAAAAACGGCGCTGCCCATGCCACCAAAGTAGGTGCACTGAGCAAGCCGCAGCTGGTTGAGTTCATCAACAACGCCATCTAAGCCAGATTGGGCCGCTGTCACAGCGGCCCAATTTGTTTTTGCACTCAAAGAATTTTGTCGCTATACTCAGGCCATCTGTCGTTTGTTCCTCCCCCCGAACCTGCTCCAGGGCTCTTATCCAACGGATGAATAAACTCAACTCCCTGCAGTTCCCCCACCTGGTTTTATCTTTCCACGTTTTATTTCCCAGGCCAGGGGCATGCATTTAGCAGTACAAACCTGACCTTGAATTTTTGGTACTCAGCGAATTAATAACAGCAAAAATACGCACCTGACATAATTTTCCGACCTTTTACCGTCTGGGTCACAATCTCTGCATTAATTTCTAACACCCACAAAGTCTCATTTATGAATCTTACCGACCTAAAAAAGAAACCCATTGAAGAACTCATCGATATAGCCCATGGCATGGGGTTGGAAAATATCGCCCGCTCGCGCAAACAGGACATCATTTTTAATATCCTCAAGCGCCACGCCAAAGGCGGTGAAGATATTTACGGTGATGGTGTTCTGGAAATTCTGGTCGATGGCTTCGGCTTCCTCCGCTCTGCCGACAGTTCCTACCTTGCGGGCCCCGATGATATTTATGTTTCCCCCAGCCAGATTCGCCGCTTTAACCTGCGCACTGGCGATAGTATCTCCGGCAAGATTCGCCCGCCCAAAGAAGGTGAACGCTATTTTGCCCTGTTGAAAGTTAACGATATTAACTTCGACAAACCCGAAAGCTCGCGCAACAAAATTCTGTTTGAAAACCTCACCCCGCTGTTTCCCAATGAGCGTCTGCTGCTTGAGTGTGGCAACGGCTCCACCGAAGATCTCACCGGTCGTATCATCGATTTGATTGCCCCTATTGGTAAAGGCCAGCGCGGTTTGATCGTGGCGCCTCCCAAAGCCGGTAAAACCATCATGATGCAAAATATTGCGCAGGCGATTACGCGCAATAACCCCGAGTGTCACCTGATTGTATTGCTGATCGACGAGCGCCCTGAAGAGGTGACCGAAATGCAGCGCTCGGTGCGCGGCGAAGTGGTTGCCTCCACCTTTGACGAGCCACCCGCGCGTCACGTGCAGGTGGCGGACATGGTGATCGAAAAAGCCAAGCGTCTGGTTGAACACAAAAAAGACGTGGTAATTCTGCTCGACTCTATCACCCGTCTGGCGCGCGCTTACAACACTGTAATTCCCTCATCCGGTAAGGTCCTGACCGGTGGTGTCGATGCCCACGCGCTGGAGCGCCCCAAGCGTTTCTTCGGCGCCGCACGTAATATCGAAGAAGGCGGCAGCCTGAGTATTATCGCCACTGCGCTGGTAGATACCGGCTCCAAAATGGACGAGGTTATTTACGAAGAATTTAAAGGTACAGGTAACCTGGAATTGCACCTGGATCGCAAAATTGCCGAGAAGCGTGTCTACCCGGCGATTAACCTGCGCCGCTCCGGTACCCGCCGCGAAGACCTGCTGATGAAAGACGACGAGCAACAACGCGTGTGGATTCTGCGCCGTCTGCTCAACGATATGGAAGACGTGGCGGCAACCGAGTTCCTGATCGACAAGCTGAAAGATTTCAAAACCAATGATGAATTCTTCCAGTCCATGAAGCGCAAATAAACCGCGCTTCACTTGGCAGAGCCCGTAGGCTGTTCAGCAATCTTGAGTCGATCTTAAGTCGATTTTAAAAAGTTGCGCTGAATAACTACGGGCTTTGTTGTTTCTGGCCTGTTAAATTTTTTAAATGTTTTTGCATGAGGAAATCTGCCTGTGGCGGAGATGAAATACAAAGACCTGCGCGATTTTATTGCCCTGCTGGAGCAGCGCGGCCTGCTTAAACGTATCAGCGTTGAAGTCGACCCTAATTTGGAAATGACCGAAATTTGCGATCGCACCCTGCGCGCTGGCGGCCCGGCACTGCTGTTTGAAAACCCCAAAGGCTACAGCATGCCAGTGCTGGCCAATTTGTTCGGCACCCCCGAGCGGGTGGCGCTGGGCATGGGCCAGGAGTCGGTAGCTGCACTGCGGGAGGTGGGCAAGCTGCTGGCGTTTTTAAAAGAGCCAGAGCCGCCCAAGGGTTTTAAAGACGCTTGGGAAAAGTTGCTGATATTTAAACAGGTGTTGAATATGGCCCCCAAGGTGCTAAGCAAAGCACCCTGCCAGGAGATACTGCTTGAAGGCGATGCGGTGGATTTGGATCTGCTGCCCATTCAAACCTGCTGGCCGGGCGATGCCGGGCCGCTGGTGACCTGGCCCTTGGTAGTGACCCGCGGGCCGCACAAAGAGCGACAAAATCTGGGCATCTACCGCATGCAAAAAATCGGCAAAAACCGGCTGATTATGCGCTGGCTGTCACACCGCGGCGGCGCTTTGGATTTTCGCGAATTCCAGCAGCAGAATCCGGGCAAAAATTATCCCGTCGCTGTGGCCCTGGGGGCTGATCCTGCCACTATTCTCGGCGCGGTTACGCCTGTGCCAGATACGCTTTCCGAATACGCCTTTGCCGGTTTGCTGCGCGGCGATAAAACTGAAGTGATTAAATGTATTGGCAATGATCTGCAGGTGCCCGCCTCGGCGGAAATTATTTTGGAAGGCTATATAGCGCCCAATGATATGGCCCCCGAAGGCCCCTTTGGCGATCACACAGGTTATTACAACGAGGTGGACAGCTTTCCGGTATTTACTGTCGAGCGCATCACCCACAGGCGCGAGCCGATTTATCACAGCACCTACACCGGCCGTCCGCCCGATGAGCCGGCAATTTTAGGTGTGGCACTTAACGAAGTGTTTGTGCCGATTTTGCAAAAGCAGTTTCCGGAAATTGTCGATTTTTATCTGCCGCCTGAAGGTTGCTCCTACCGCATGGCGGTAGTAA
>CBIMZH010000022.1:0-12409 GCA_966248255.1 uncultured Cellvibrio sp. | reverse complement strand
TCTCTTGTTCTGGCGGCTCGTCTATTGGCGGCTCTTCTACAGGCGGTTCGTCTATAGGAGGTTCTTCGCCAGAAGGCTGATCAACAGGAGGCTCGTCGACCTCTGGCGCTTCAGGAGTTTGCTCAGGTGGCGGCTCACCTGTATCCGGTTTTGTCGGCGGCGGAATTTGTGCGGGCGGCTCTTGAATGGGAGTGGCCGCACAAAATTTTAAACGGTCACTTATAGCAATATATTTTTTAATCAGCTGATCCTGTTGCGGTTCCAGGTTGGCCAGCTGCTCGGCAGCGCCCACCAGTATGCCCAGGTCCTGACCAAATTTTTGCGCCGCCAAATAGGCTTCGCCATAGGTTTTCCCCAGGGAAATGGCCGACTTTTGCGCAACCAAAACCGCCGCGCCCACGGCAAACTTTGCCTGGGCATTAAGGTCGCCGGGGTTATCGAATGCGGCTCTGGCATCGCCCACCGCGTTGTAGCTATCCCACAGGGTGCCAGCTACCTCCAACTGCTTGGCATTAACTATCACTGTTTGCGAAAGCTGAATGCCGTTTTGTGCAGCGAATTTAATCTGTTCGCCCTCACCAAAGCTGAGCGTACCAATAATGGTTTCACCCAATTTAATCGCCATATCCTTGGTGGTATCGCCAATCTGATCTGCGGCGCGGTTAAATTCACTTTCGCCAGTCACACCGGTAATGCGTTTAACAAGATGATCCAGTTGCTGCTTGGTTTGCGTCTGCTGCTGACGCAATTGCGCCTCCACCTCATCACCGCAGCGCACAATTTCCACCACCACAGGCTCGCCAATATTGGTGCCGCACAGGGTTTTGGCTTGCAGCAGCGTTTTTCCGGTTTTAACTGGCTGAATTTGAACCTGGCTGGAGCTGTTAATCACGCTGGCAAGACTGTCTTGCTCAAGTGTGAATTGCACCAGGCCATCGGCGGGGTTTAATTGCAATGGAAAACTGTACAGCGTTTGTATGGCCTTGCCATCCACATCAAACAGGCCCAGTTTGGGCAGTGGCTGGCCACCGTTGATGGCGATTAATTCCACCACACTACCCTGCACCTGAGCGCTAGCGGTTTTACCCTGGTAGTGGTAATCCACCTTAAGGCTGCCCTGCCCCGGCTGCTCGCCAGTTATTGCAGCGCTATTGCCCTGGGCGTTAATGCGGTAAAGCGCAGCCGGTTGTGCACTAAATTCATAGCGCCCGCCCTCGGGGCTTCCCAGTGCATTCACCTCTCGCCGCTCGCCTTTCGCCAGATGCAAACAGGCATCCAGTGTTACCCGCGGGTCCTGCTCATTGGCTTTGTAGCGCAGCTGCAAACTGCCCTGGCTGAGCATGGCGCCCATACACAGAGGCGCAACGCCAACCACCATACCGCTGAAGTGAAAAGTTTTATTAAAACCCTTTTGCAGATCCTCCAGGGTGATATCCAGCGGCGGCGATATAGGGTTGTAAATCGCGCTGTTGATACTGGCCATAATCGGCTGATGCACATAATTTAAACTTGGCGATTGAATATGGCAGCTGCCAATATCCTGTACGCCAAACACCAGGCCAGGCGAATTCATCGCCGGGTTTTGCGCCAGGCTGAGCGTGAATTGCAGGTCCCGCGAGGGATTGGGGGTAACGCGGGCTTGCAATTCAACTGCGCCATTGCTGTTGCGGCAGTTAACGGGTGAGGCGCGAAAGCTGATAGGCGCAATAGGCCGCTGATGTTGGTGGGAAGTATCAAACGCGGTATAGCTGATTAACAAATCTTCCAGCGGCCCGGCTTCGGCGGCGACAGCGCCGCGCCAGTGCAACTGCCAGTCGCCGCCTTCACAATTTTCACCGCCCACTGGCTCGCCATTTAATTCCAGCTGCACGTAAATGGGCTCTGGCTCCTGGCTGGCTTCTTGCGCGTGTATCTGCTGTGTCGCAGAAAATAAAAAGATCACGCCCAACAGTAAAAATAAGAATCCCTGTAGGGACACGTCCCTGTTGCCGCGCACGGTTTTCATCCCTGTTCCCTCCTAAAGCTATAAACACTTGATTGGCCTTGCTGGTGTTGCAGGGCTTGCTGTTGTTGCAGTGAATGCAGTTGTTGCCGTGCATGCTATTGCTGCGCGGCTTGCTGTTGCTGCAATGCCTTTTGCATTTCCAGTGCCTGGCGTTGCAGTTCGGCGATTTTGCTGGGGTCTGCCGCCAGTGCCTGCAGCGCCTGCAACTGGCTGTCGGCGCCGAGCATGGCGTTTTGGCTGGCAGCCTGGGTTTGTGCATCCAGCTGCTCGCGCGCCTGCTGTTCCATATCGCTATCGCCAATCAGGCTGTAAAAATCTGCTGCGCGACTGTAGCGGCTGGCGCTCATGGCTTTGTCCGCCTCTAGCCGCGCAAATTTTTCAGTTTTGCCAAGCTGGGCATTTTTGTCGTAAGCGCGATAGCTGTCCTGCGCCGCCTGCAGCAATTGCAAATTGGTGCCATAGTCGGCAAACAGGTGATCGGCCAGGGCGAGTTCTTTAGTGCGAATTTCACCGCGCAATTTTTCGCCGCTGGCGGAGTCGCGCACCAGTTCGGCCCAGCGTTTAGCCCGAGCAAACAAGCTGTTGGTTTTTTGCAGCGGGTCGTCACTCCAGCGCTGACTGAATTGCGCATGGGCCTGCTGCAATTGTATGGCTGCAGCCATATCGCCCATAGCCAGTGCATCCTTGCGCGCATCCAGTTGGGTCAACTCCTTGAGGTAATTTTCCGGCAAGGTTTTGTCACGGCTGGCCAGCAGCTCAGCGATATTTTGCGCAGGTAAAGCCTGCACATAAGTGAGCGATTCCGGCTTGAATTTATAGCCGCCCAGGGCGTCTACAGCGGCGCGATTATTGGCTGCAAAATAGGCCTGGCTGCGAGTGTAAAAATGCTGGGAGGCAAAGCTCACCAAATCCAGGTCCTGTGGCGATTTTTTTACGGCGGCCAGCAGCGCTTCATCTGCCAGTGCATACTGGCTGCCAGTTTCAAACCATTGAAAGGCACCCGGCTGATTGCCCTGGTTAAACCAGCGCTGCTGTTGCTGGGCGAGCTGCCCCTGACGCAGTGCCAAGGCCATTGCCTGCTGGAGTGCAGCGCCGGCCACAGGGTTGCCGCCAGTGTCGCAGACATAACCCTGAGCGCGCTTAAGTTGCTGCAGCGCCGGCCAAAGGTTTTGTGTTTTTTCCAGCTGCTGCGCCTGGTTAAAGGCCTGTTGCGCTTCACTGCGGGTAATGTCGGCCACACAGTCGGCGCGCACGCTGGCCGCAAAGGTCAGCAGGGCAAACAGCAAATAAGGGGAAGTTTTCAATAATTCTTTCATCGCAATCTCCTTTTTCCGAGGCTATTCAGCTGCGCGCTGTTTTTGGCGCACGCCAAAACAGAATCAACATGGCAATTAACGCAACCAGTACCAGCAGCGAGCCCACACTTAACAGCGGCTCCAGTTTTTCTGCGGGCAGCTGCTGACCAAACAGCAGAAACAGGCCAGTCACCATGGCAATCACGCCCAGTTGATGGGCATAAAATTGCACCCGGGCAAGCACACTATTACCGGCGTCCAGCCAGAGCTTGTGGCACAGGCCGTAAATAAAACTCACAACAAAACCCAGCAGCAGAATATGCGCGTGGGTAACCATCTGGCCGTGGTTGTGACTGGCGGCCATATAAATGCCCAGCAACATACCCAGTGCGGCGTAAACTAATCCGGTGATGGAAAATTTCCTGTCCATTTTTAACTCCTATTTCAATAAACAACTTATCAGCTCGACCAGCCGACAATGGCTGGCCAAATAACGGGGATTTTCAAGGTGTTTGTTACTGCCTGTTGTCCGCAGGCAATTGCTAAACGCCTGAAGTGCACAGACTAGCGAAAGCCCAAGGCTGGGTTTCCTAATTTGTAGTTACTGCATTCCTAAAAAAACCCTAAAGCGAGATTCTTTTGTGCTTGATGTTGAATCAGATGAAATACACCAGATTGGCCTGGGCGCCGCCGCCAGCCGCCTAAGGTTTTATATTGCCAATCGCCCCGGCTTTGCCGACTACCCGCGCCTGGAGCAATTGCGCCCACTGTTACCGGGGGAAGTTCAACAGATAGTTGCCAATACCAGTAACCACTGGCGCAAACTGTTTAATGTTTATGCCAAGCTTTTGTTTGATTGGTACCAACAGACGGACAAGCGCTTTAACAGCAGCCGCTGGCAGGCGTATCGCGAGCAGGTGTTATTTCAAAGCCACAGCCGCGAGGCGCTGCTGTTTAGCCAGCCGCATTTGGAATCCGGCGAAAATTGCCTGCACATAATTGCGGGCAAAACCTACGCCGCCAGCCTGGATTTGCCGCCGCTGGCGTGGCTGGATAATTACTTCGCCATTAATCGCCAGCATCGCTTGATAGTGGCGCCCTACCCCGACTATCGCCAATTATCCAATGCGCGCATTGCGCAGCTCCTGGCCCTGATGGCTGAACTCAAATAACCTGAGTGTTGTTTTTCTGGCTGGCTTTCGTTTTAACAGCCTGCTGGCTATGCTGATGCAAAATTTACAAGGAACCTGCTGAATGAGCCTGTTGGATATAGTGTTTTTTGCGCTGCTGGGCTTTTTTGCCTGGCGCGGCTATGTGAATGGTTTTTGGGAATCGGCCAGCCGCCTCCTGGGCTGGGCACTGGCCTACCCGGCGGCGATAATGTTCACCCGGCCACTGGGCGATCTGCTCGAGCTGCACACGCCACTGCGCGGCCTGCTGGCCTATTTTGTCGCGGGCAGCGCGGTGTTTTTACTGGTCAGCTTTATCGCCAGCCTGGTGTTTAAATGGCTGGGGCAATTGGTGCCCGCCAACAACTTCACCGAGCGCGCAGGCAAATTCAGCGGCCTGGCGCTGGGCTTGGTGATCGGTGGGCTCTTGGGGCTGGTGGTGATTTATGTACTCAATTTAGCGCCCAAAACCATGGCGCTGGTGGCCACTAATCTCAACCAAAACACCCAGGCTGACACTCCACAAACCTCAGCAAATACTGCCGCCAAAACACCAGCGCCAACTGGCCTGCCCAGCATTGCCCAGCTGCAGCAACAGAAGGATTCGTTTATCGCCGCCAGCGCAAAAAAACTGATCAGCACGGCAGCGGCAGAGGCGGTGGAACTTACCCTGAAGGACACCACCGCCACCCAGGTTACCCGCGCCTTTGTTGCCGACCCGCCAAGCATGCTCGGCCATGTACAGGCCTTAACCCAGGACGGTGAAGTAAGGTCCCTGTTGGAAAACCCGCAAATACAAACGCTGTTAAACCGCGAGGATATTCAAGGTTTGATGCAAAGTGAGGAATTTAAAACCCTGGTCGCCAACCCGCATATGCAGGCGCTTATGCAGGAGACAGATGTGCACTCGGAACAAGGTGCCCAGGCGGCGGCAGAAAAACTTACCCTGGCCTGGAATCGCGCCCAGCAGCTCAAGCATGACCCCAGAGTGACAGCAATTTTGCGCGATGCGGAATTTCAGCAGCAACTGAACAGCGCGAATAAATTGCCGCTGCTGATGAACCCCAAGCTCAAACAATTGACCGAGATATTTTTTAGCCCTGCGGAGCAGTATGCGGTTAGGGATTTGGATCAAGTTCCAGATAGGGGCAGCGCCATTATTGAAACCACCAGCCAGACCTCGGACGGCAAAACAGTGCCGACGCAAATTTACCGCTGGACCGATGCGGCCGGGCGAGTCCACTACTCGGACAAGCCCGCGCCAGACGAAGAGTAAAAAGCGCTAAAGCTTAAGCTTAAGGCTGCGCAAAAACGCCAACTGCGCTTCGCGCGTGGCTGGCCCGCTATAGGGCAGCAGCGTCCAGGTTTCGCTGGCGCTTATGCTGGCATCCGGGGCCAGTTGCCGGTAAGCGGTGTGCACTTCCATTTCCAGCACCCCCTCTTTGGGCAGATCCGGCAAATAATCCAGATAAAACTCCACCTGGCCCTGCTCCGGGTGAATCGCACTTTTGGGCAATAGCGGGAACTGCAGAATCAATACCTGGCCTTCGCGAAAACCCGCCACCCATCCCGCCGAGGGCTGAATAAACACCTTGCCCTTTAAACCCTGCTTGCCCACAGGCGGCTCGGCCAGATCTAACTGGAAAACCCCATCGGCCAGGCTGGAGGCCAGAGGGCCATAGGTGTCATCCGCCAGCGAGTTAATGCGCACATCCGCGGCGCTGGCCACAGGGGCATAAACCTGAGTGGTAGGCGCCACCCGCGCGTTAAACCAGATATCCCAGGCCACAGGGGTATCGCGGAAGTTGCGCAGGCTGGCCTCCACCTTCAGCTGGTTGGGGTTATCGGCCACCAGCGAGTAGCTTTTGCTCAGTAGCACCCCGGAGATGGGGCTGGCCGGTGACGCCATAAGTACGCGGCTTTGGCTCTGCTCCAGCAGCTGGTTTCTGGCCAGAATAAGGTAGGGATCTGGCGGCCAGGTCGCCTTGGCCGCCGCTCGCTCCGGGTTAAGGAGTTGATGCGCCCACCACTGGCTTTGCGGCCCCACCCAGATCTCCTGAGCGAGATAGCCGATGTTGTCCGCATCCGGGGCGACATAGGGCTCGGGTTCGCTAACCACCGCCTCGCCCACACGCAAAAAGTTATCGCCGCCTTTTAGGGCGATAGACAGCATGCGCCCACCTATATCCGGGGTAATTTCTACATCCAGCGCCGATGACTTAAGCGGGATGCGCTCCACCTGGGCCCAGGCGCCGGGCGCGAGCCAAAGTAGAGGTAAAAGAATGTGCAAAATCAGGCGCATAGTGCAGTTTCTCATTTTTGTTATTACCGAAAGATTGGCATTGTGCCTGCGAGACCAGGGCAAAACACGTTAAAATTCCGCTATTTACATTTATTAATGAGGAAAGTTTCGGTGACCTTGAATTGGCAGCACAGCGACAACAAACAACAACAGGTTTTTACCGCCCAGAGCCAGGCCGCGGATAACGCCGCGCTTAAATTGGCAGTCGAGGCGGCCGCGAGCAAAGCCGTCGCCCTGCTCGATAAGGCGATTAATGACGACTCACTCTACCTGCTGTTTAGCTGGAACAGTGACGCAAGCCAGCTACAGGCGGTTGTGACTGATGCTGACAAAAGTGCCGACTCGCCCTATCTGGTCAGCTTGCAGCTGCCCCAGGCGCCCGCCACAGGAGAAGAGTTTAGTGGCCAGCTGCACTTTTGGTTAAAGGATTTCCTGGCCAGCTACCCCGCCTTTTTCCGCTACTCGCTGGTGGCCATATTCACCAGTGGCAGCCGCCGCCAAAGCCAGCTGATCTAGGCCTTTAGCGCCAGCTTAAACAGGCGGCAAGCGCCCTTGGCTGCTAGGCTAATAGGATCCGGACGCGACCCTGCGCCCGGATCTGCAGCAGGAGCACAACCATGACCGCACACGGTGACCAACGTCCTACTCAATGCGAACAACTGCCCGCCCACTCGCGCAACAGCCTTATTTTGATTGGTATGCCCGGCGCGGGTAAAAGCACCATAGGCCTGCTGCTGGCCAAAAACCTGGCCAAGGATTTTGTCGATACCGACCTGCTGATTCAAAACGCCCAGGGCAAAACCCTGGACGATATTTTGCGCACCCAGGGCCATTTAAAACTGCGCGAACTGGAAGAAGAGCAACTCACCAACGCCTGCTATGCCAACCATGTTATTGCCACCGGTGGCAGCGCTGTGTACAGCGAAAAGGCCATGCAGCACCTGCGTCAGTTTGGCCCCATAGTGTTTATTGATGTCACCCTGGCCGAGCTGGAAAACCGTATTCAGGACATGGACACCCGCGGCATAGCCCGCCCCGCCAACCAGAGTTTTGCCGAAGTCTTCGCCGAGCGGCTACCGCTCTACCGCCGCTATGCCGACCTGGTCATTAGCGGCGACAACAAAACCCAAAACCAGCTGGTGGATGAAATCATCTACTGGGAGGGCGAAGGCTACGCAGATCTGGATGCCTAGCGGCCCCGGTTAGGCCCCCTGAGCTTTAGCCGCAGGTGATTTAGCTGCGCCTGTGCGCAAGCGAGTCAGATTTTTTAAAACATCAAACCAAAATGGCGCGCCAAACAGCGCGGCCGATGCCGTCACCAGCCAGCCGACAAACGCCGTGTGCACCAGTGCATCCCAGGAGCCAGGCTGCCAACCTATGGGCAGTTGCTGCAGCACCGGCAAGCCTTGATTTGCAGCCAGCGCCTCTGCCGACAGCTGCAGTTGCGCCGCCACTTGCGGCTGTAGCCACAGGGCTTTAAACAGCTGCACCGAATCTATGTTAAATATCGCGGTAATCGCCAAAGCTATGGCAAAACACCAAAGCTGCGAGCGGCGCCTGTAGGCGGCGGACACCTGCTCCATGCCCTGATCGAACCAGTTGGCCAGCTCCTGCTGCAGCTGCTGCATATCGCCTGCGGCCTTATCCAGTGCATACTTCATTACCTGTGCCAGGCGCGAGTCGCCCAGCGGCAGGGCGTCAAGGCTGAGCTTGTCCTGGGCGGTACCACTCGAGCCTGCGCTCAGGCTGTGTATTACCGCGGCGGCAAAATCGGTAGCGGCAATAAAATCCGGCTTATTTTTTATCGCCTTAACCTGCTGCGCCAGGCCATCGCCCAGGGGGTGCACCGCGCCGTGATTGTAAACCGCCATCAACAGCTCCCTGCCCGGCCCCGCACTGTCGGCATTAAGCAGCTGGCTAATGCCCTTAAGTAAATTGCGCGAACGCAAATTAAACCAATTGGCCAGCGCCTCAAAAATTGAACTGCTCATAAGCGCTACTGAGGCGTAACAAAACACCAGTCCAATAGCGACCTCCAGGACATTGCTATTAATCACGACAGACTCCTTTGAAATTTCACATTATTGTTAGGGATAAGATGGCGACAATAAACAAACCGATTAAAACGCACACAATGCTGCGGGCGAATTGTGCAATGAATTTTCAACTATCAGCTAGTCACTTGTTAAACAAAAATTCAACCTACTAATCGCCACAGTCAACCGCCATAATAATGCCCTTAAGCTATTACCGTTGATTAGATTGGACCAAGGGTCAGTTATGGAAGAGGCAACTCAAACGCGTGCAGCCAGTGTATTGGCGCGCGTCGCAACACTCCTCAGGGCACGTAAAAAACTACTGGGCTGGAGCTTCGGCCTGTTTGCGTTTTACAGCCTCAGCCTGGGTCTGATCGCCCCCTGGGTTATACAATCGCAATTGCAGCAACTGCTGCAGGAGCGCCTGCAACTGCAGCTGCAGACGCGCAAATTCAACATCAACCCCTATGCCCTTAGCCTTAACATTGAAGGCCTGCAAATCAGTGGCCAGGGGCCGGAGCAACCGCTGGGTTTTGAGCAGTTATATGTGAATTTCCAGCTATCCAGCCTCTGGCGCTGGGCCTGGAGTTTTAACGAAGTGCATCTGCTCGGCCTGCAGGGGCAACTGGTGCGCAACAAAGACGGCTCCACCAACTTTAGCCCCTTGATTGAGCGTTGGAACGCCAGCGCCCCCAGCGCGCCTGAGCCACAAAGCAGCGATGCAGACGAGGATGAAAGCGCCGCGCGCCTGTGGATTGACGACCTGCAAATCCAGCTGGATAAATTTGTGCTGGACGATTTAACCCGGCGCACGCCCTACCACACCCAGCTTGGCCCCATCAGCCTTAGCGCCCAGGCGTTGAGCAGCCTGCCCAATACCACCGGCCAGCAGCACTTTAGCCTGCACACCCCGGAGGGGCTGGATTTGAGCTGGAGCGGCAGCATCAGCCTGCAACCCCTGGCCAGCAACGGCCAATTGCAATTGCGCGGCCCGCTACTCCACCTGGCCAGCGACTATCTGCAGGATCTGCTCAACTTTTCGATTCCCGCCGAGGATTTCAGCCTGGGCTTTGACTATCAGCTGGCGCAAGCAGCCAAATTGGCTGGCCAGTCCACAGCGCCGCTGTCGCTAAAACTCAGCCAGATCACCTTAAAAGTTAACGACCTGCAACTGCTCGACCGCAGCCAGCAACCGCTGCTCAAGCTCAAGCGTATAGCGCTTAGTAAAGGCCAGCTGGCTTGGCCAGAGCAGCAGGTGAAGATCCCCAGCATCGCGCTGGGCAAGGCGGAGTTGTGGCTGGCGCGCGACAGCCAGGGGCAAATTAATTTCAGCCAATTGCTGCAAGAGTCCGCCACTGAGCAAGCGGAGCCTGACAACCAAAGCTCTGATAGCCAGAGCCCTGACAACCAGAGCCCCGACAAGGCGCAGGACAAACCCTGGCACATTACCAACAGCAAGTTTTCGCTAAGCAATTGGCAGCTGCATTTTGCCGATCAGGCTGTACCCGGCGGCACCCAGCTAACACTGGCAGATATCAACCTGACCCTTAACAACCTGGGCAATCTGCCCGAGCAGCAAATCAGCTACACCAGCGAGCTAAAACTGGGCCAGGGCCAGCTGCAAAGCCAGGGGCAACTGCAGCTGCAACCTCTGGCGAATATCCAGGCCCAGCTAAGTGCCAGCCAGCTGCCCATCAAGCTGGCGCAAACCTATGTGCAAACCCAGGCGAAAGTGCTGCTCAAAAGTGGCGAGCTGAGTTTTAGCAGCCAAATTAACGGCCTAACCCCGGAGCAATTGGTGGTGGATGCCCAGCTGGAGCTGGCCAATCTCGAGGTGGATGAGCAGAGCAGCGAGCGCCCTATACTCGCCTGGAGCAAACTCAGCCTGAGCGAGATTCAACTTGCACTGCAAAACAAAAACCTCAGCCTGGCGCAAATCACCCTGGATAAACTCTTTGCCGACTTTGCCATAGCCGCCGATGGCAGCACCAGCATCGACCGGGTGTTAATTGCCGACGCACAAACGGCTAAAGCAAGCGAACAAACGGCTAAAGCAAACGAGCAAAGCGCGATAGACCCCAGCGAAACGCCCTGGCAAATTCAGCTGGGTAAAACCCAGCTGAACAACGCCAGCGGCGTGTTTAGTGACGACTCCCTGCCACTGCCTTTTAAAGCGCAAATTCAGCAGCTAAACGGCTATATCACCCGCATTGATTCCAGCGAAAATCTGCCTGCCACCCTTAAAATGAAAGGCCAGGTGGCGCCCTATGGGCAATTGGAAATTAATGGCAAGTTGCTGCCGCTGGACCCACAACAGCTGACGCAAATTAAACTCTTGTTCCGCAACCTGGATATCCCCGAGTTTTCCCCCTACAGCATTAAATTTGCCGGGCGAAAAATTGCCAGCGGCAAAATGGATTTGGATTTAAATTACGACATCCAGAACAAAGCCATGAAAGGCAGCAACAACCTGGTGCTAAAAGATTTCACCCTGGGCGAACGGGTGGAGCAGCCGGGCGCAATGGATTTGCCGCTGGACCTGGCCATAGCCCTGCTTAAAGACAGCCAGGGCAAAATCAATGCAGACCTGCCGGTGAGCGGCAAGCTGGACGATCCGCAATTTAATTACGGCAAAGTCGTCGGCCAGGCCTTAACCAGCATGCTCAGCAATTTGGTGACAGCGCCCTTTAAAATGCTCGGCAGCCTTTTGGGTTTGGGCAAAGATGAAAATCTGGGCAGTATTCAACTCAACCTGGGCAGCGCCGAACTGGCGCCACCAGAGCAGGAAAAACTAAATAAATTGGCTCAGGCACTGGCCAAGCGGCCCCAGTTGCAAGTGCAAATTGCCGGTATTTTTCAGCGGCAGTTGGATGGCCAGGCACTGGCGCGGGAGGCGATATTGCAGAGCTTGCGCGAAGAGCTGAAAAACCCCAATGCCGAATTGGACAGCAACGATAAAAAGCAACTCAAATTACTTGAAGCCATGTATCAGCAACAGGGCCTGCTGCCGCGTCTGATCGACCTGCAGCAATCACTGCTGCCGCCGGACACAAATTCAGCTGCAGATGCAGGCCAATCCCCAGCCAGCAAAAAGCCGCTGGATCAAAGCCGCTATTACGAAAAAATTCTGATCAGCTTGGCCGCTGCCCAGCCAGCCGAACAAAGCCTGCTTGAGCAATTGGCACAGGCCCGCGCTCAGGCGATTAGCGATTATTTGCAACAGGCGGGCTTAGGCGCGGAGCGTATTGAACTGCTAAAAAGCAAAGCACTCAAAGCCGGCGCCAAACAAACACTGCAATTAAAACTCAAATTGACGCAAACCAAAGCGGCAAACAAAAGCAACCAACCCTAAGGCCAAATAAAAAGACTAAATTAAACGGCTAAATAAAACGCCCATAAAAAATGCCAAACTTATTTTGGCATTTTTTATGGGCGTTTTATGGGGGTAGGCATTGATGCGCGCAACAGCAGCAGCCGACCGGCCGCTTAAAACAACTCCACCTTGGAGCTCTCCTCGACCACCTCTTCAACTAACTCCGCCGGTGTATCCAACAGGTGCGCCGCATCATCCAATTGCGCCACCAGGCTGCGGAAGTGATCCT
>CBIMZH010000021.1:0-12866 GCA_966248255.1 uncultured Cellvibrio sp. | reverse complement strand
GATGGTGGACTTTTCGGTAGTGGTGGCCGCCAGGGCACGCAGGTAGTAGGTGGTTTTCAAGCCGCTGTACCAGGCCATGCGGTAGGTGATGTCCAGCTTTTTACCATTGGCGCCAGCGATGTAGAGGTTGAGGCTCTGCGCCTGGTCGATCCACTTTTGACGGCGGCTGGCCGCTTCCACAATCCACTTGGGCTCTACTTCAAAGGCGGTGGCGTAAATCGCTTTCATGTCTTCGGGAATGCGATCAATTTTTTGCACCGAACCTTCGTAGTACTTGAGGTCGTTAACCATCACGGTATCCCAGAGGCCACGGTTTTTCAGGTCGTGAACCAGATAGGGGTTAACCACGGTGAATTCGCCGGAGAGGTTGGATTTCACGTAAAGGTTTTGGTAAGTCGGCTCGATCGACTGAGTAACGCCAGTGATATTGGAGATAGTTGCTGTAGGTGCAATCGCCATCACATTGGAGTTGCGCATGCCGTTGGCCAGCACCTGCGCGCGCAGGGCATCCCAATCCAGGGTTTTGCTGCGATCCACTTTAATAAATTGTTCACCCCGGTTTTTCGCCAGAATCTCAACGGAATCCAAAGGCAGAATGCCCTGGCTCCAGAGCGAACCTTCGTAGGTGGAGTACTTGCCGCGCTCGGCGGCCAGTTCGCTGGAGGCTTTAATGGCGAAGTAGCTAACTGCTTCCATGGACTGGTCGGCAAAGGCTACGGCTGCATCTGAGCTGTAGGCGATGCGCTGCTCGTAGAGCGCATCCTGGAAGCCCATGATACCCAGGCCGATAGGACGGTGACGCAGGTTGGACTGCTTGGAAGTGTCCACCGCGTAGTAGTTAATGTCGATCACGTTATCCAGCATGCGGATCGCGGTTTTAACGGTGCGCTCCAGTTTGGCCTGGTCCAGTTTGCCATCGACAATGTGTTGCGCCAGGTTGATAGAACCCAGGTTACACACGGCAATCTCATCACCGGCTTTGGTGTTGAGGGTAATTTCGGTACACAGGTTGGAGGAGTGAACCACACCGGCGTGCTGTTGTGGGCTGCGCAGGTTGCATGGATCTTTAAAGGTGATCCAGGGGTGGCCGGTTTCAAACAGCATGCCCAGCATCTTGCGCCACAGGTCCAACGCGCGCACGGTTTTGTGCACTTTGATTTTGCCGGCAGCGGCTTGTTGTTCGTAGTGAGCGTAGCGCTCTTCAAATGCCTGACCGTACAAGTCGTGCAGGTCGGGTACGTCGTTGGGCGAGAACAGAGTCCACTCTTTGTCTTCAAACACGCGCTTCATAAACAGGTCGGGAACCCAGTTAGCGGTGTTCATATCGTGGGTGCGGCGGCGGTCGTCACCGGTGTTTTTACGCAGCTCGAGGAATTCCTCAACGTCCATATGCCAGGTTTCCAGGTAGGCACAGACAGCGCCTTTGCGCTTGCCGCCCTGGTTTACCGCTACGGCGGTGTCGTTGGCTACTTTGAGGAAGGGAACCACGCCCTGTGACTTGCCGTTGGTGCCTTTAATGTAAGCACCCAGGCCGCGCACTGGGGTCCAGTCGTTACCCAGGCCGCCGGCAAACTTGCTGAGCATGGCGTTGTCCTGGATGGCACCGTAAATACCGTGCAGGTCATCGGGTACCGTGGTCAGGTAGCAGGAGGACAGCTGTGGACGCAGAGTGCCTGAGTTGAACAGGGTTGGGGTGGAGCTCATGTAATCAAACGAGGAGAGCAGGCGATAGAACTCAATGGCGCGCTCTTCGCGGGCTTCTTCCTGAATCGCCAGGCCCATAGCCACACGCATAAAGAACACCTGGGGCAGTTCAATGCGGGTGTCGTTGCTGTGGATGAAGTAGCGATCGTAGAGGGTTTGCAGGCCCAGGTAGGTGAACTGCAGGTCGCGGTCGGCGATCAGTGCTTTGCCCAGTTTGTCCAGGTCGAAGTTAAGCAGTTCGGGCGACAGCAGCTCCAGCTCTACACCCTTATTGATGTAGATAGGCAGGGCGCGAGCGTAGTAAAGCTCCATGTCCGACTGAGTGGCGGATTCGGCAACGCCCAGGAAGCTCAGGGCTTCGGCGCGCAGTTTGTCCATCAGCAGGCGGGCAGTGGCGAAGGTGTAGTTGGGTTCTTTTTCTACCAGGGTGCGCGCGGTAATCACCAGCGAGGTGTTTACGTCTTTCTCGGCAACGCCGTCGTAGAGGTTGCGCATGGCTTCGTCGAGAATTGCTTTCTCTTCTACACCCGCCAGGCCAGCACAGGCTTCGCTGACGATGGTGCGCATACGGGCGATATCCAAGGGCGCGCGGGTGCCATCGGCCTGTACCACGTTAAGTGAAGGGTATTCGCCATCCACAGCGCTCTCGGCTTTTTGCTGGGCGCGTTGACGGGCGTGCTCTTCGCGGTAAAGCACGTAATCGCGGGCGATTTTTTGTTCGCCAGCGCGCATCAGGATCAGCTCTACCTGGTCCTGGATCTCTTCAATATGAATGGTGCCGCCGGAGGGCATACGGCGTTTGAAGGTGGCGGTGATCTGCTTGGTCAGGTTGTCTACGGTTTCGCGCACGCGGGTCGAAGCTGCCGCCTTGCCACCTTCTACCGCCAAAAACGCCTTGGTCATGGCTATAGCAATTTTGCTGGCGTCAAAGGGAACCACAGTGCCGTTGCGCTTGATGACGCGCAGTTGGCCAGGTGCCGTCGCCGACAGGTTGGAATTGCCATGGGGGTCGTGTAGGGGGTTGGTGGTGCCGGTGGTATGTTCTTCGATGTGCATAGACGTCTCCCGCGTTGAAGTCATGTTCCGTGGTAAAGGTTAAATCTTGGTCAATCTGTTGTGCCGATGGTTAAACCGACAGGTAAAGCGAATAGCTAAATCAAGCCTTGCAAGTTGTTACTGGCAAACTGAAACGGGCAAATCGGAACCGGTTGATCGGGCCTTGCGTGTGTGTTAACGACCAGTCCTGAGTCCTGCCCCCGTTAAGCTGCAGCCAAAAACGCCTTTATATAAAGCGCCTGGGCTATGCCCTTTATTTGATGCTGTTTGTCGTTTGGCCGGGTTAGCAGGCCAGAGTCGTTATTGCTTTTGCATCAAATCGAGCATTGATAACGGGTAATTTCCGGGCCTTTTATATAGGCCCAGGGCACCTGGTGGATAACGGCCGGTTTTGTGTCCGGTCTGTTTATCTGCTGACCACTAGATATAGTGGTGGCGCCTCCCATACTGCTGATTGCCAAAAAGCCCTTAAAACTCTGCAATTCCTCTGCAAAACCGCCGCTGCTCCAGGGCAAACTGGCTGCCAGGCGTTAAAAACTTTGCCTGAGCATCAAATTGGGTTGCTAATTCGCGTTGACAAACACTGGAATTTGGGGTTGCCCGGGCTTGTGGTTAACTCGGGTAAACACCTATATCTAGGGGTTGTCAGGGAATGGGCTACAAGATAATGCGATTATTCTATTTATGCAAGCTTGAAAACCTGTGGAAAACTTGTTGGCAGACTCTGCAAAAACTGGGGGGAAAGCGCCAAATCGCGGCTCCGGGCGGCTTGGCGCCTCGGCTATAGGCATCTGTAATTTTTAGACTTTTTTCTTATATTTGGTGCGGCACATTATTACTACATATTGTGTGTGTTGTTTTTTGGTTCACAGTGGCGATTTTAGGGTCAATCATGGCGCAAAAAGCAGCGGTTTTGGCGCCGGAATCCGGTTTGGCCAGGCGCGGGGGCAAAATCCTGGCACTAGTCTGTGACAGCTGTGTGTCCGGGCAATCTAGCGGCCAAATCTGCTCTGCCCAGGCGCCCATCACCAATTACTGGCTTATTTCGATTTGCTTGGATCTTCGCCTGGCGCTGCCATTTTCTAAATAAAAGTTTCACAAAAGTGTGACCCCAGTGTCACATAGCCTGCCTAGCATCACTCGCGTTTGACTAGATACCTATAAACACGAGGATACTTAAATGCTTCTTTCAACACGGAAATTACTCCTGAGCAGCCTGATTGCCAGCTTGACCCTGGTAGGTTGTGGCGGCGACGACGGCAAAGACGGTACTAACGGCGCCACTGGCGCAAACGGTGCTGCAGGCGCCGATGGCACCAGCAGCCTGACCAATATGGTCTCTGTAGCTGCAGGTGACGTTTGTGAATTTGGCGGTGTAACCGTGCAAATCGGTATGGACGACAATAGCAATGGCACCCTGGATACTGCCGAAGTGGACAATGAGTCTACCCTCTGTGCCGGTCCATCCACTCCGGCGCTTAAGCCTGCGTCGGCCGAGCTGATGTTTGACGGTGTTGCCGCGCCAGAAACCAATATGGACAAGCGCCAGATTCTGGTTTCGCCAGTGAGTATGAAAGTGGGCGATGACACCACCAGCCTGGATGTTCGCTACCACACGCTGGCGCGCTCCGGCGACCAAATGGGCGATGTGACCTTTGGCGCTCTGGTTAACAGCGCTGGCCAGCCACTGTTTAGCGATGACGGCTCACAAAATATCTCCAACTCCAACGAATTCACCTCGATTATGCAGGTGGGTGGCCGTTTGTTCACCCTGTCGCAAATTGAATCCCGCCCCGGTGCCATGTTCCTGATGGAGCTGAAGCAGGACCCAGACAGGTGTGCTGAGCGTTAAAGAGATGTGGCAAGTTGATCAGTCTGCCGTTGATGGCGGCTGGGTACACTGCGCCGGTTCGGTTACTCCCTGGGAGACTCACCTGGCCTCTGAAGAGTACGAGCCAAACGCCGCTGTGCTTGTGACCGGTGCCGATGCTATGGCCGATGGTTACAGCGCGCCTTTCCTCGACTACTTCGATAAAGACGAAAGCAAGTGGAACCCCTATCAACTGGGTTGGATGATTGAAGGCGAAGTGAATGTGACTGGCCAGGCGGTGCCCAGCACCACCCTGACCAAGCACTACGCCATGGGCCGTTTGGCGTTTGAGCTGTCCTACGTAATGCCCGACCAAAAAACCGTGTACATGACTGACGATGGCACCAACGTTGGCTTGTATATGTTTATCGCCGATACCGCTGGCGACCTGAGCGCAGGTACTACCTACGCGATGAAGTGGAACCAAACCTCTGGCGCAGGCCAGGGCGCTGCCAACCTGACCTGGGTTAGCCTGGGCCACGCCACCGATGCGGAAATCAAACCCTACGTAAACGGCAACAGCCAGGTTACCTTTGCCGACATCTTCGACAAGGTGGCCCCGGTGGCTAACGTCTGTGACACTGGCTATACCAGCATCAACGTAGGCGGTTTCGGCCAAGAGTGTTTGAAAGTGAAAACCGGTATGGAGCAGGTTGCCTCGCGTTTGGAAACCCGCCGCTACGCCGCCATGCTGGGCGCGACTACCGAGCTGAATAAAGAAGAAGGTATTACCTTCGACCCAACCCGCAACAAGATCTACCTGTCTATCTCTTCGATAGAGCGTGGTATGGAGAACTTCAAAAAGGCCGGTGCTGCCAGCAACTCTTACGACCGCGGTGGCCCAAACCACATTCAACTGGATGGCTTTAACCTCTGTGGTGGTGTTTACCAGTTGAGTGTTGCGGCTGACGCCAGTATCGGTTCGGACTATGTGGCTACCACTATGTCTGGCCTGGTTGCCGGTATCCCCACTTCAGCGTCCATAGGTACAGATGGCATCACCGCCAACCCGGCGCCATTTAACAACTCTGCCAACAGCTGTCACATAGACGGTATCGCCAACCCCGACAACCTGAGCTTTATGGCTGGTTACGACGCCCTGTTGATTGGTGAAGATACCGACCGTCACCAGAACGACGTGATTTGGAAATACGACCTGGCCGATGGCAAGTTGACCCGTCTGCAAACCACGCCTTTCGGCTCTGAAACCACTTCACTCTACTGGTACCCCAATGTTAACGGTTGGGCTTACATCATGAGCGTTGTGCAGCACCCCTATGGCGAGTCTGATGAAGACAAAGACACAGGTGCTGGTGAAAACCGCGCTTACACCGGCTACGTAGGTCCTTTCCCTGCCAAGGCATCAGAGTAAGCCCGGCCAAAGCCGCTGAGTAAGTTTTAACAAGTTATTAAGGCCAGGGACGGTCAACCCCAGAGGGAGCAGGTGCCTTCAGACCAAGGGCCTAGGGCTCCCTTTTCCTTATCTCCCGAACTCTCGGGTTGTTTTGTGTGAGCGAGCTATGGCAATTGCAAAGGTGAATGATTTGAATAGGGTAGATTTGGTTAAAAAATTAAGGCTCGGCGCCAGCCTGACAGGCAGCCTGGCTTTGGCGACACTGGCGCTAAATTCAATCGCCAAGAGTGGTGAACCGGGTGCAGCAGCGCCTTTGCCGGATTACCGCATTTCCTACTTCTCCCATGCCACCCCCTATATTCCACCCCAGTGCTATACCAATTCCCTGGTGAACGGCCAGGAGTCCAATCCCTGTTATCTCTGCCACACCCAGGGCAAGCGCCCCAATGTGCTTAATGACAGCGATACCCAATTGAATTTCACCTTTTTAGGCCCGGCGCAAACCAACCCCTGGCGCAATATGACTGTGGATCGTCGCGCGCAGATAGCGGCCATTAACGATGACGCCATCCTTAACTATGTGCGCCAGGACAACTACCGCGACGCCCAGGGCAATATCAAGCTGGTGGCGCGCATTGCGCAAAATCTAAAAGCCCTGGATTTAAACCAGAATGGCCGCTGGGATGGCTATACCCCGGACATCTATTTTGCGTTTGATACTGAAGGCTTCGATCGCAAACCCAATGGCGATTACAGCGGTTGGCGCGCCTTTGCCTACTATCCCTTTTTGGGCACTTTTATGCCCACCAACGGCAGCACTGACGATGTGCTGATCCGTTTGCCCGAGGCGTTTCAGCGCGATGAAAAAGGTCAGTGGAGCCTGGCGATTTACAAAATAAACCTGGCCATAGTCGAGGCCATGATCAAAGAGAAAAATATCCCCATAGCGCCAGTGGATGAAAACAGCCTGGGTGTGGACTTAAACAAAAACGGCAAGCTGGATAGTGCCGACCAGGTGGTTTACGACTGGGCGCCGCTCAAGCAGCGCTATATGAGCTATGTCGGCCAGGCCAAAACCCAGCTGGATAATAAAAAGCTGCATATAGCCGCCAAACTCTACCCGGAGGGCACAGAGTTTTTGCACACGGTGCGCTACCTGGATGTGAGCAATGGCCAGGTGGCCATGTCGGCGCGGATGAAAGAGCTGCGCTACTCGCGCAAAAAATTCTGGGCCACTTATTTTGACCACCAGACCATTGCCGGCAAGGAGATCAAAGAGCGTCACGACTTCCCCGACCGCGCCAAAACCATTATTGGCGACCCGGAGCAGGGTATTACCCTGGAGCAGGGCTGGGTCTACCAGGGCTTTATTGAGGATCAGCAGGGCGAGCTGCGCCCGCAAACCTTTGAGGAGAGCGCCTTTTGCGCCGGTTGCCACTCGGGCACCGGCTCCCATGTGGACAGCAGCTTTGCCTTTTACCGCAAGTTTAATCAGGAGCAGTTCCGCCAGGGCTGGTACCACTGGAGCCAGAAGCCACTGCTGGGCATTGCCGAGCCCAAACGCGAGAGCGATGGCGAAAACGAATACGCCTACTACTTAAAGCACAACCCCTATGGCGATGAGTATTCATCCAACAGCGAAGTGCACGGCAAGTTTTTTAGCGCAGAGGGCAAGCCCAGGGCCGAGGCTTTCGCCAAGCTGGAGCAGGACATCAGCTACCTGCTCATGCCTTCACCCGCAAGGGCCCTGGCCTTGGATAAAGCCTACAAAAAAGTGGTGGAGGAGCAATCCTACAACCTGGGCCGGGATGCGGTTATAGCCCCCCTGATCAATGTGCATCAGCAGTTGGAGGAGGATCAGGCGACGGGCATTACTCAGCCGTTGAATTATTTTTAAGCACAGCAAACACTTTAGTCCCCAGATTATTGGCTCCGACCAGCGGTGAGACTTCCGCCGCTGGCTAAATCTGCTAGGCTAGCGGCTGAATAATTTGATGGCGTTTAAGTGTTGAGTGTTATGGAATCCAGTGATCAGCCAATAAAGCAGGACTATGCGGTTTATCGTCGCGTAATTGATGATTTAATGAACGGCACTGAGCAGCTGCCCAGCTTGCCCAGTATTACTTTTGAAATTCGCCAGGCGATGCAAAAGTCCAGCCTGTCGATGCAGGAGTTAAGCAACCTGCTGGTAAAAGACCCAGCGCTTTCGGCGGTGCTGCTCAAATACGCCTCCAGCCCCTTGATTGGCGCGCAGAACCCACCGCAAACCCTGTTGGATGTAATCCGCCTGCTGGGTATGAACCAGGTGGAGCGCATCACCATGGTTCACTCCATTAAAAGCCTGTTTTCGGCCCATTCGCAAAAACACAAACGCCTGTTTTTGGAGGCCTGGCGCCGCCTGGCGCTTAAGGCCAGCCTCAGCACCTATATCGCCAAGCATTTAAAGCGTGTGTCTGCCGATCAGGTGTTAATGGCCGCGCTGTTAAGTGAAGTGGGCACCCTGGCGGTGCTCTCGGCATTTAAGGATGTTAAAGAGTCGCCGGAGATTCCTGACTATATTGCCCTCTGCCGCAAATACGCCAAGTCGCTGGGGGTTATTACCCTCAAGCGCTGGCAGGTGGGTGATGAGTACATCAAAGTCGTTCAGGAGCTGGGCCACTGGACCGAAGAGAGCCCAGGGCCAATGAACCTGGCCGATGTGATTAACCTGGGGCTTTACCACTCAATTAAACTCAGCAGCAAAAAAACTGATCTGCCGCCCCTGATAGAGCTGTCGGCCTATAAAAAATTGGAAGAGCCGAACAACAAAGTTATCGCCGGTGGCCTGGATGTGGTTATGACCAATATTCAGGAAATTCGCGTAGTCGCTAAGAGCTTGTTCTAGAGAGTCACCAAGATTTTGTTCTAAAGCGCTGCCAAGAGCTTGTTCTAAAGAGCCGCGAAAAGCCTGTTTTAAACAGGCTTAATTACTGCTGCGGTTGACATGCAGATTGGCGATTTCTTCGATATAGGTAACAAAGTTGGGGTCTTCGCCCACCAGCAGGCGGGTGAGGCGCGAGCGGAAGTAGGGCTTGTGACACCACTCGTGAATATAGTCCTCCCAGGAGTGCCAGCGGCGGGTTTGGGTTTCGCTCATGGCATCGGTATAAAGCAGCAGGTAGGCGCGCTCAAACAGGGAGATCAACATGGAGAAAATAATCAGCAGTCGCTCCTGTTGTTCATCGCTCAAATCGGCGGGTTCTTCATCAGAAAACAAACGCAGGTCGGGGTGATCCAGGGCAACCTTGAGGAAGTCCTGGTAGTTGTCCGACAGCAGTTGATACACCTCTTCGTCTTCATTCTCGCGCTCTTTGCGCTGCTCAAATAAAAACACAAAAATCGCCAAGGGAAAGCCGATGACTGTGACTATATAGCTGAGCATTTCCCAGGTTTCGAGCGACATAAATACCCTTAATCTTGTACAACTCTTGGTCTTTAAAAATCTGATCTGTGCAAATTCAGGCTTCGCTGCCCTTGCGTTGTTTTTTTACCAAATACATGGCCTGGTCGGCGGCACTAATTAATTGATCTATATCGCGGCCATCCTCGGGAAACAGGGCCACACCGGCGCTGATGCGAATGTCTATAACCTTGCCGTCAATATGGCAGGGAGCGGCCAGGTTATCTTTGGCTTTGCGCAGGCTGGTCAGTACCTGCTCGCGGTCGCTCACAGTTTCCAGCAGCACCACAAATTCATCGCCACCCAGGCGAGCTATGGTATCACTGCCGCGAAAGCTCAATAGCAGCCGCTGGGCGACAATTTGCAGTAATTTATCGCCCGTTAAGTGGCCGTAGCGGTCGTTGATAGGTTTAAAGCCATCCAGGTCGATAAAAATTAAAGCCAGTTGACTGCGCCCGCGCTGTGCGCGCCTTATTGCCTGCTCAAATCGGTCGTTAAATAAAACCCGGTTGGGCAGGCCGGTGAGCATATCGTGGTGGGCCAGTTGGCGCAGTTCGTCTTCGCGCGCTTTGCGCGCACTGATATCGGAAATAATCGCCACATAATGGCTGTTGCTGCCATCGGTATTTTTTACCACGCTGATAATAACCCGCACCGGCAGCAGCTCGCCTTTGCTGGTGCGGTCCACCAGATCCCCCTCCCAAAAACCCTGTTGGTAAATCGCCTCAAGCAGATCGCGGTATTTTTCCGCCTGGGTGTATTCCGATTGAAACAGGGTTGGCACCCGGCCCAAGAGTTCATCTTCGCTGTAGCCGGTGAGGTCGCAAAGTGCCTGGTTGGCGGAGACCACTTTCATCTGCGCATCGGTAATTAAAATGCCGTCGCGGCTGGCCGAAAAAACCGTTGCCGCCAGGCGGATTTGCTCCTCTGCCAGTTTGCGCTGGGTTAAATCCACCACATAGGCGACGCCGCGGTTGTTATCGTCAGACAGGGTAGAGGCGCCGAGCAATACCGGCACCTTGTGGCCATCTTTGTGCCAGTAGGCTTTCTCGTAGGCGATGCAGCGGCCCAGGGCGCGCAGCTCGATGACTGCCTCCTGGTCGCGCTCCGCCCACTCCGGCGGGGTGAGGTGGCGCCAGTTGATTTTGCCCTGGTCCAAGTCCCCCTGGGTGTAGCCCAGCATATTTAAAAAATAGCGATTGGCCTCTTCAATTTCGCCATCTCTGTGCCAGGTCACTATGCCCAGGGTGTCCGATTCTTTAAGGCTGCGAAAGCGCGCCTCGCTCATGCGCAACTTGTCCTCGGCCATGGCAATACCGCGAATAATTTGCAGGCTGACATAGGTGGCAATGGAGATAAACGCCAGCAGTATGCCCAGGCTGCTGAGCAGAATGGTGTTTTTTACCCAGCGCGCGCCCTCGCCGAGGATGCTCGAAAATTCAATTTCCAATTGGGTGAGTTTGGCGTTTTGCAGGCTGATTTGATCGCGTAAAAGGCTCAGCTGCGCGCTGGCCAGCTGTGCATCGGCGGGCGGTTGCTGGACCTGTGTATGCAGCTGTTCGGCCAGTTGTCGCAATTGCGTAAGCTGCGCATCGGCGGCGCGCCAAATATCTATGGCCTGCTCCATATAGGAGATGTGTTGAAAGTTTTGATAAAACCAGATGAGGGCAGGGACATCCAGTTGATGGTTGCCGCCCTGGAGAAACCCGCTGCGGGCTTCGGAGATTTGCACCGGGGTTTGGCTTAGCGCCAGCCGCGCCCGGGTGTCGCCGTCATTGAGGTGCAGCGCCTGTTGAAAGGCGAGGTAATCGGATTCTGCCTGGGTGTAGCTGTAGCGGATTAAATAATAAATCGCATCTTTCTGCGCCTTGGCCCAGAGACCTTCACCGCGCACATAGCTGCGCACGCCATTAAAAACACTCGCCTGCAGGTACATCAACCCCTGCAATAAGAGTGCTATGGCCACAAACAGTGACACTATAAATATCACCTTTCCGCGGGTGGAAAAGCCTGGGCCTTTGCCGCCTGAATTCAACATCCTGGAATCCTGTTTGGCCCTGGCTCTGTCGCACCAGTTGCGCTAACCGGGCGCGTCGAGCGTTTGCGGGCAACCCCTGGGGCAGCCGCCGCTTTTTAGCGGGACACTTGAGGCTGCTGTTTTGAGTTAATCATCAGCATAGATGCCTTTTGCAGGAATTTCCGCCAGACGCCAGGCGACTAAATTGATTAACTGGGCGTCAGTGCCGCCAGCTGCTAAAATCACCTGGCGGTAACTTCCACCCTTGGGGATTTCGCCTCCCCCTCAATTCCCCCGTTAAGTTGTATTTATGCTGAGCGAACTCCTCGCCATTCTCGCCCCTATTGTTATTTCGGTTGCCATAGGTTTTGCCTGGGGCAAAACCGGCACGGCTTTCCCCACAGACTTTATCTCGCGCATAGTGATGAATATTGGCACCCCCTGTTTGATTGTGGGGGCCATGGCCAAGGTGGAATTAGACCCGGGCATTATGGGCCAGGTGGCACTGGCAACGGCTTTGGCCATGGCCGCTATGGCCCTGGTTGGCTGGCTGTTAATTCGCGCCCTAAGGTTGGATATCCCGGTTTTTTTACCGCCGCTGGTGTTCCCCAATAACGGCAACATGGGCCTGCCGCTGTGTTTGTTTGCCTTTGGCCAAACTGGCCTGGCACTGGCCCTTGGCTCCTTTATGGTGATGATGGTGTCCACCTTTACTCTGGGCTTGTTGCTGGTGGCGAGCGGCGAGGGCGGTTGGCGCAGTCGTTTACTGGAAGTGGCGCGCCAGCCGGTGATTTACGCCATGGCCATTGCGGTGCTGATGCTGGTCACTCACACACCGCTACCCAGGTGGATAGGCAACACCCTGGACCTGCTCGGCGGTATCGCCATTCCGCTGATGACCATTGCTTTGGGGGTATCCCTCGCCGGATTAAAAATTCACTTTTGGCAGCGCGCACTTTTATTCAGCTGTATGCGCGTGCTGGGTGGTTTGTTGCTGGGCTATATCGCCTGCCTGGCGATTGGTTTGGAGGGCGTGCCGCGCAAAGTGGTACTGCTGCAATCGGCCATGCCTATTGCGGTGTTCAACTATTTATTAGCACTTAAATACAACCACCGCCCGGATGAAGTGGCGGCCATGGTGCTGGTGTCCACCTTGCTCGCCTTTGCTGGCTTGCCGTTTTTGTTGGCCGTGTTGCTTTAAAAGCTGTTGCTTTAACTTGCCGTTGCTTTAATTGGCTGTTGCTTGGTGCTGGCGTAAGTAAGCCAGAATGGCTTCTACACATTGCTCGGGCGACTGTTGATGGGTGTGCAGATGCACCTCAGGCGTAAGCGGTGATTCATAGGCAGAGCCTATACCTGTGAAGTTGGCAATCTCCCCAGCGCGGGCGCGGCGATACAGCCCTTTGGGGTCGCGCGCTTCACATTC
>CBIMZH010000020.1:0-12949 GCA_966248255.1 uncultured Cellvibrio sp. | reverse complement strand
GATATTAAGCGTTGCTTTGCCGGCGAGCGGGTCGACTTTGAATTGGAGGTCGACACAGATCTGTTTATTCACTTCTCCTATGTGCCTATCGCACTGCAGGGGCGAGTGAGCGGCATGTTTATTCTCGCCACAGATATTTCCCAATTGATAAAACACCAGCGCGAACTGGAGCGGGAGCGCGCCAGTTTGTCCTCGGTAATTGCCGGGACAGATGCAGGTACCTGGCGCTGGAACGTGCAGACAGGTGAAACCGAACACAACGAGCGCTGGGCCAGCATGCTTGGCTATCGCCTGGATGAGTTGCACTCGACCAATGTGACTGTGTGGAAAAACCTGTTGCACCCGGATGATGGCGAGCGTATTCAGCGGCTGCTGGATAACTATTTCGCCGGGCAAATCAGCGCCTATGACTGCAAGTTTCGCATGCGTCACAAGCAGGGCCACTGGGTGTGGATTCAATCGCGCGGGCGCATTACCGATTACACCAGCGACGGCAAACCGCAATGGATGTCGGGCACCCATATGGATATCACTGAGACAGAAAACAGTCGTCATGCGATGGAGTTGAGCGAGCAAAAGTTATCCTCGCTCTATAACTACTCGCCGGTGGCCATAGCGCTCAACCGTTTGGCCAATGGCGATTTTATTGAGTGCAACCCGGAGTTTTGTCGCCTCACTGGCTACAGCCAGGAGGAGCTGGTGAGCATGAGCTATTGGCAGCTCACCCCGGAAGAATACAGTTTAAGTGAAGCCGAACAGTTGGAATCAATGCACGTCAGCGGCCGCTATGGCCCCTATGAAAAGCACTATGTGCACAAAGACGGCCATCGCATTGCGGTGCTGCTGAATGGTGTGGTCATCGAAAGCGCCCAGGGCGAAAAGCAAATCTGGTCGATAGTGCAGGACATCACTGAGCGCAAGCGCATGGAGCAGATGAAAAACGATTTTGTCTCGGCCGTCAGCCATGAACTGCGCACGCCGCTCACCTCAATTTCCGGCGCCCTGGGGCTGGCGCTTAACGGGCTGCTGGGGGATATGACGCCCAAGGCCAAAGAGATGCTTGGCGTTGCGCAAAAAAATGCGCGGCGACTCGCCAATCTGATTAATGACCTGCTGGATATGGAGAAGCTGGTCGCAGGTAAAATGACCTTTAATATCCAGCAGCAACTGCTCCTGCCATTGGTGGAACAGAGCCTGGAGGCCAATCGCGATTACGCCAGCCAATTTGGTGTGAGCTTTAATTTGCGCAGCAGTGCCGGCGCACTGCTGGTGGAGCTCGATGGCGATCGCCTGCAGCAGGTACTCGCCAATTTCCTCTCCAATGCCGTTAAATTTTCACCGCCCAACGGCGTGGTGGATATCAGTGTTAACCTGCTTGGCAATAAAGTTGAGGTGCGGGTCAGCGATCACGGCCCGGGTATTTCGGCAGAATTTCGCGCGCGCATTTTTCAAAAGTTTTCCCAGGAAGATGCCTCTAGTTCGCGTCAGCGCGGCGGCACTGGCCTGGGCCTGGCGATCAGCAAAGAGCTGGTGGAAAAAATGGGCGGCAGCATTGGTTTTGAATCGGAACTGGGTAGTGGCGCCAGCTTTTTTGTCGCCTTTCCATTGCAACTGATAGGAGAGTGATTGTGAGTAAAGAGTTGGAACGCATACTCTATGTTGAAGATGATCCGGATATACAGGCTATTGCCTTAATGGTGTTGGAATCCATTAGCGGTTTTGCCGTAGAGGCCTGCTCCTCGGGTGCCGAAGCGCTGGCCAAGGCGCCTGGCTTTGCGCCGGACCTGGTGCTGCTGGATGTGATGATGCCGGGCATGGATGGCCCGGAAACACTTAAAGGTTTGCGCAGGTTGCCGCAGTTGGCGTTAACG
This sequence comes from uncultured Cellvibrio sp., assembly GCA_966248255.1. Lineage (GTDB taxonomy): Bacteria > Pseudomonadota > Gammaproteobacteria > Pseudomonadales > Cellvibrionaceae > Cellvibrio. Next base: position 11,078 of record CBIMZH010000020.1, on the reverse strand, counting down.
CCCGTGGTGTTTATGACCGCGAAAGTGCAGCCGCAGGAGGTAAAAACCTATTTGGAATTGGGTGCTGCCGGCGTGATTGCCAAGCCCTTTGACCCTATGACCCTGACCGAAGAACTGCAAAAAATCTGGCTGGCAACGCAAAGTTAGCGCGGGGCAGGCGCGGTTAAAAACCGGTCCAGAGCAAATCCAGATTTTTAAATCCCCATTCTTCCGGCGCTTCGCGCCCGATGATTTTTTCTTTGCCCTGCAGCATCGCCAAATCCAGGGTTTCCTGAATAATCGGCGTGCGGGTTTTGGCAGAGAAAAAAACTTTCACTTTGGGGGTGAGCAGGGCGCTGTTATTTTGTTCCACCACTACCCCCAGACGGCCGCTCTCCAGGCGCACCAGCGAACCTGTGGGATAGATGCCCACGGTTTTAACAAAGGCCTGAAAAACCGCCTCATCAAAATGGCCCTTGCTCCACTCCGCCATCTTGCGAATGGACTCTGCCGGCGGCCAGCCTTTTTTGTAGGAGCGGGTGGAGGTGATCGCGTCATAGACATCACACACAGCGCCCATTTTGGCAAACAGGCTGATGTTTTCGCCTTTCAAGCGATGGGGGTAACCTGTGCCGTCAATTTTTTCGTGGTGATGCATCACCACATCCACCACCAGCGCACTTACCAGCGGGTGATCCAGCAGCATATTTGCGCCGTTTTCCGGGTGTGCTTTAACCACAATAAACTCATCGTCAGTGAGCTTGCCCGGCTTGTTGAGAATTTTGAGCGGGATTTCCGCCTTGCCTATATCGTGTAGTAAACCCGCCAGCCCTGCCTCCTGTACCAGCTCCTCTTCCAGCCCCAGTTGGCGCGCCAGAGCGATCATCAGGCCGCACACCGCCACCGAGTGCAGATAGGTGTAGTTGTCGGTGGTTTTTAAGCGCGCCAGGCTGATAAGCGCATGGGGATGGCGCGCAACCGAATCGGCAATCTCCTCCACCATGGCCTTGGCGTCCGCCACCTTGATGGCATTGCCCATGCGCGCATCGCTGAACATTTCGGTTACCGCCTGCTTGGCCTGGGCACAGACGCGCGCGGCAATTTTTAATTCATCTTCCAGCGAGTTTTTAACAACCGTTTTGGTGTGGCTGGCACTGAGTAACACAGATTCCGATTCTTTGTGCGCCTGCTCCAGAGTGACTACCTGGATACTGTCTGCGACATCCTTGCCCTGGGCGACATCAATCCACAGCTCTTTGATCCCGCTGGCCATAATGGTTTCCAGGTCTTTGGGGTCTTCAAGCAGGAACTTGGTTTTCCAGAAGGGATGTTCCATCCAGGAGCCGCAAAACTCGCAGATAAACATGCCAAGTTTTACATCTTTAATTGCAATTCGTTTCAGCATAGGGCGCGGATTAGCCAGGTGAATTTTGGTGGTCAGTTAGATACAGGCGATCAGCACTGAGTATAGATGGCAGCGCGCGAGCTGCCTGCCAATTCCCCGCTAAAACCTGGCGCTAGAGTTTGTGTTGGTAGACGCTGGCAAACTCCAACAGGGCGTGGGCGGGGATCGGCTTGGCAAATAAAAAGCCCTGGCCCAGGCCACAGCCCATCTGGCGCAAAATACTTATTTCCTGCTCTGATTCTATGCCCTCAGCCAGAGTCTCCAGGTTGAGCGCGCGCGACAGCTGGAGTATGGCGCTAACAATGGCGCGGGCGCTTTCATCCTGTTTGAGCGCAGAGACAAAGCTGCGGTCAATTTTCAGCTGGGTGAGCGGAAAGTTGCGCAGATACGCGAGGGAGGAGTAGCCGGTGCCGAAGTCGTCCAGCGCTACACGCACGCCCAGCTGCTGCAATTCGCTTAGTGTTTTGCGCGTGGATTGCGCATCCTGAATTAACAGGGATTCGGTAATCTCCAACTCCAGTCGCTCGGGGGCCAGGCCGTATTGGCACAGCGCCCTCTGCACCAGTTGCACCAGGTTGCCGTGGCTGAATTGGCTGGCGGAAATATTCACCGCCACGCGCCAGTTGTCCGGCCAGAGCGCCGCCTGACGACAGGCCTCCATCAGCACCCAGACACCCAGCGGCAAAATCATATTGGACTCTTCCGCGATAGGGATAAATTCCGCCGGGGGAATCTGTCCGCGCTCCGGGTGGTGCCAGCGGATCAGCGCTTCAAAGCCAATAATGCGATCGCCTTCCAGGCAGATCTGCGGCTGGTAGTAGAGTTCAAACTGGGGCAGCTGCAGCGCCTCCGGCCAGCGGAAGTTTTGCTTTATACCGCCGCTGAGCTCGCGAATAGAGGGCACAGCTTCAAGCGCGCGGCGCATATCGTTAAGCATGGTCAAACGCCGCTGGGCGGTGACGGCCATGCCCTCCTGGTAAAACTGAAAGGTATTGCGCCCCGCCGCCTTGGCCGCGTAGAGCGCCATATCAGCGTATTTGAGCAGTACTTCGGGTTGATCGCTGTGTTCGGGAGCCAGGACTATACCCAGGCTGCAACCCAGTTGCAGATTGAGGCCATCAATATTGCAGGGCTCGACAAAGCACTCCAGCAGCCGCTGGGCAATCTGTCCGGCGTTGCGCACCGCGTCGTCGCCAAGGCTGATAAGCGCGAATTCGTCGCCGCCCAGACGCGCCAGCAAATCGCCCTGGCGCAGACTTTTGTGCAGCCGCTGGGCGAGCATTTGCAGCACCCGGTCGCCCACGCCATGGCCGAGCGAGTCGTTTACATGTTTGAAATTGTCCAGGTCGAGAAACAGCAGGGCAAAGCGCTTGTCGTCGGCGCGCAGTGAGCTGGCCAGCTCCGCCAGGCGGCGATTGAATTGGTGGCGGTTGGCCAGGCCAGTCAGGGCATCGCAGTTGGCCAGGCGATTCATCTCGCGCTCGGCTTTGCGCGCGTCCGTGGCCTCGGCGCCCACACCGCGCCAGCTGGGTTGGTGGCCCTCTTTGTTGTTTAGCGGCTTGGCGGTCAGTCGCCACCAGCGGGTTTTGCCTTTGACCTGCAGCGGAATCACCAGGTTGCGGAACGACTGGTTATGGCTAAAACGCAATTCCAGCTGCTCCAGGGTCGCCTCGGCTTCGGCCAGCTCCTCGGCATCTAGCGGCGCGTACTGGCGAAAAATCTGGACCAGTGGCGTGGTGCGCAGGGTAATCAGGGGCACGCCCCAGAGCTGCGCCAGTTTTAGCGATGGCTGGTGTAAATAGCCCTGGTCGTCCAGCTCCCACAGCCAATCGCTGGCATGGGCCTCAAAGTCGTTGAGCAGCAGGCTGATCAGTTGCTGCTGGCGGGCGGCTTCGGCCTCGGCCCTGAGCCGTGCGCCAAAGGTGCGGGCGCTGGTAATAATTGCCGCAGTCACTACCAGGCAGTAAACCAGCAGCAACAGGGCGATTTCCCAGCGCGCCAGCAGCGGGTTGCGGAAAATACCCAGGCCACAGCCCAGGCCCACCAGAAAGGTATAAACAATGGCGGCCTTGGGTACGCTGGACAGGGCGAAGCCGCCGGCGCAGAGCATGCCTATCACCACCACGCTCATAATCAGGGTGAGCAGTGGGCTCGGGTTTGCCGCCGCCAGCAGTGGCATAGAGCCCCAGAGCAGGCCCAGCACGCTGGCGTGATTGACGGCTTTCTGCAGCGCCCTGTGGGAGGCCTGTTCATGGCCGCGGCCGCGCAATTGCGCCAACCAGGGTCTGGCGCCCAGCAGGACCAACACAATCAGCAACAGCCCCCATAACAGCAGTGCGGGGAACTGGGGGCTGCCGGCAAAGCTGCTCCAGAGCACGCCCACGGTGAGAATATTGGCAATAAATGTAAGCGGGGTCAGGCGTAAAATGGCCTGAATTTGCTGGGCGCGAAATCGGCCATTAACCCGATCGTCGGGTGTGTAAATTTGCAGCCAGCGATCAAAAGCCGCTGACCACAGGCGCCAGCGCGCCGCCAGGGAATGCAAGCGTGAAACCATGTTGGTATCCGGCAATCAGCTGTCAGTGATTGCTATAGTTGATTTACCGCGTCCTGGCTCTGGGTTATTTATTTTTAGTGTTGTGCCTGGTCTAATCGCCTGGGAGCCGCCTAAATGATTGAGGCTGTTGGCTAATCTACGGCTGGGCACCTATCATTCAGGGAGGACTGCAATGGATCAGGCGCCTAAATTATCAGACTAGTTAAGTGCAAATCTTTGGCGAGTGCAAGCGCTATCCAGGCACAGGGAGGCAACCTAGCCCCAGAGTCGCGTTACCCAGAGACCCGGATCATGAAAGCGGAAGCTATAAACCCAATGGATAAACAAGCTGAAATTACGGCCAAACTCCAGGCGTTAAAGGAGGCATACCTGGCGCGTTTACCCGAGGAGTTGGCGGTGCTGAACGGTCTGGTAGAACAATTGCTGGACCCCCAGCAACAGCGCCAGGCACTTACCCAGCTCAATCAAAAATTGCATAAATTAGCCGGTTCTGCGGGCAGCTTTGGCCTGCCGGCGTTTGGCAAACACGCCAAGCAATTAGAGCTGCAAACCCAGCAGTGGCTTGCCGAAAAGGTGCCAGAGCAGGGCAAGCTGAGGGTTTTTTCGGTAGCGGTTGCCAGCCTGGAAAAGCTGCTCGAGCCCAATCAATCCAAACCCTTGCCACGGGTGGCCAGCCGCGGCCAGGAGTCCAACTCCATTCGCATTTACGTGCTTGAAGATGACCAGGATGTAGCCGAAGAGGTCTGTTCCAGCCTGCGCCATTTTGGCCATGAGGTGCAGCATTTTGACCGACTGCAGGAGGCGGAAAAGGCCATACTCCAGTCGCCACCGGATTTTATGATTTGCGACATTATGTTTGCCGATGAGGGGCGCGAAACCCCCGCCGCCGTTGCCGCCTTGCAAGCCCAGCTGGGGCAGCCGATTCCGGTTATTTTTGTCTCTACCCGCAGTGACTTTTACGCCTATCACGATGCAGTGCGCGCTGGCGCCGTGGGCTATTTTGTCAAACCCATGGATATCACCCGCCTGGTGGACTGCTTTGAATACTATCTGGATCGCACCCGCAGCGCGCCCTACCGGGTGTTAATCATCGATGATGATCGCGAGCTGAGCGAGCACTATCGCCTGGTGCTTAATGCCGCGGGTATACGCGCAGAAGTAACGGACCATCCGGAAAAAATCTTCGAGTTGATGGACGAGTTTCATCCCGAGCTGATCTTGCTCGATTTAAATATGCCCGGTGTCAGTGGTACTGAGCTGGCCCAGGTGATTCGCCTTAACGAAGACTGGCTGCGGGTGCCTATTACCTACCTCTCCTCCGAGCAGGATGTGGAAAAGCGGGTGACCGCTATGGGCCGCGCCGGCGATGACTTCCTCACCAAGCCCATGGCTGATCGCGAACTGGTAGCGGCTGTCTCGGTGCGCGCGGCGCGCTGCCGGCAGCTGAGCGATGCACTGGACCGCGACAGCCTCACCGGCCTGCTCAAACACTCGCGCATCAAAGAGCAGGTGGATCTGGAGTTAAACCGCTCACAGCGCGCGGCCACGCCTTTTAGTGTTGTAATGCTCGACCTGGACCACTTCAAAAAGATCAACGACACCTACGGCCATGGCACGGGTGACAAGGTGATTAAGGCGCTGGCGCAATTGCTGCGGCAAAGGCTGCGCAAAACGGATGCTGTCGGCCGCTATGGCGGTGAGGAGTTTATGGTGGTGTTGCCCCGCTGCGCGCGCGACGAGGCCTATGCACTGCTGGATAATATTCGCGCGCACTTTTGCAATATCGGCTTTTTAGGCCCCCAGGGGACCGCCTTTACGGTGAGCCTGAGCGCCGGTATTTCCACCTGGGAGCCCGGCGATAGTGAGACTGGCGATATGCTGATTAAGATTGCCGACCTGGCGCTTTATCAGGCCAAGCTGCTCGGTCGCAATCGGGTTGAGTTAAGCTGAGTGTTTAAGACATAAAAAAGGCCTGGAATTCCAGGCCTTTTTTATGTCGAGTAGTTAACCGCTCTTGGCTATTAGCCGCGCCAGGTTACTAGTTGCTCTCGGGTATTTCCGGTTTGGGTTTGGGCTCGTCGTTGGTCGGCAGCGGCAGATCGCGACGGTTGTCATCCAGGTACTTGTCGCTGGTTTTGTCGCGGGTGGCCATGGGGCGGCCGGGGACAAAGTCGCCATCCCAGCGGTTCAACTTGCCATCGGCAAAATACACGCTGAACAGGTAGGCGGTAATATCGCCCTGTGAACCCTTGCGGATGCTGTAGGGATAGTCCCAGCGGTTATCGTCAAACGGATCTGGTACCAGGCTATTGCCCAGCACAAAGCGCACCTGGCGTTTGGTCATACCCACTTTTAATTGGTCAACCATTTCCTGGGTGATGATATGACCCTGCTGGATATTGATTTTGTAGACGCCGGGAAAGTGGAACCAGGAGCATCCCGCGAGGCCGGCGGTGAGTAAAAGCGCCAGGAGAGAACGGCGGGCGAATTTCATATTAGGTCTTCCACAAGCGAAAATGAACGCGGATAATACCCGAACCACGGGAAAACTGAGAAGAGTTTGGGGGAAATAATGGCAGATGAAAACCAGGAACTGCGCAAGGCGGGGCTTAAGGTTACGCTTCCGCGCGTTAAAATTTTGCAAATGCTGGAATCCTCTGAGCAGCACCATATGAGCGCCGAAGATGTGTACAAGGCGCTGATGGAGCAGGGTGATGATGTGGGGTTGGCTACGGTTTACCGGGTGTTGACCCAGTTTGAATCTGCGGGCTTGGTGTCTCGTCATAATTTTGATGGCGGCCATTCGGTGTTTGAAGTCTGTCGCGGTGATCACCACGATCACATGGTCGATATAGATACCGGAATGGTGATTGAGTTCCACAACGACGAAATTGAGGCGCTGCAAAAACGCATTGCCGCCGAGCATGGTTACCAATTAACCGATCACAGCCTGGTGCTCTATGTGAAAAAGCGCAACTGATAAGCGCTTTCTCCTGAGCTTGTACCAAACAAAAAAGCTGCCTTTTGGCAGCTTTTTTTATGGGCTAAAGGTTTACGCCAGCGCGCTGGCTTGCGCGAATGGCGATTTAGCTGGCGACTGTGTGCAGGATCTCCCGCGCGTGGGCCAGTGACTGTTCGGTGAGGTTGAACCCGCCAAGCATGCGCGCTATCTCCTCCACCTTAGCCTCTCCCTCCAGCTCCACCAGCGTCGAAGCCGCCGATTTTTTGCTCGCGGTTTTGCGCACCTGCAAATGCTGGTGACCTTTGCTTGCCACCTGCGCCAGGTGCGTTACACAAATGACCTGGCCGCGCTCGCCCAGCTGGCGCAGCAGCTGGCCGACCACGTCACCAGTGGCCCCGCCTATGCCCACATCCACCTCGTCAAACACCAGGCTGGGGATGGCCGAAGTCTGGGCGGTAACCACCTGAATCGCCAGGCTGATGCGCGACAGCTCGCCGCCCGAGGCTACCTTGGCTAAAGGCCTGGGCGCCTGGCCGGGGTTGGTGCTGATTAAAAACTCCACCTCTTCCAGGCCATTGGCGCCGGGTTTATCGGTGAGTGGCAGCAGGCTGACGGAAAAATTGGCGTTTTCCATGGACAGCGCCTTGAGCTGCTCATTGACCCGTTTGGCCAGGTTGATACCCGCCTTTTGTCGCTTTGCCGACAGCTGTTCGGCCAGTTGGCGATAGCTGGCCTCGGCCTGGGCTACCTGCTTTTCCAATTGATCCAGGCGGGCGTCACCGCCTTCCAGCTGCTCCAGCTCTTTGCTCAGGCGAGCGCTAAACTCCGGCAGCTCCTCCGCGCGAATGCGGTGTTTGCGGGCCAGGTCGTAAATGGCGGAAAGCCGCTCTTCTACCTGGAGCAGGCGTTCAGGGTCCAGATTAAAACTGTCGATATGACGCTCGATTTCGCCCTGGGCTTCCTCTACCTGAATATGGGCGCTGGTGAGCAGCTCTTCGGCGGCGCTGAGAGCGGGGGATTTCTCCGGCAGGTTGCGCAGTATCTGCAGCGCGCGGTGCAGGTTAAGGCTCAGCCCCTGCTCTTCGTCGCCGCAGAAGGCCAGCAGCTGCTGGCTGCCGCGCAATATGTCCTCGGCATTGGCGAGGCTGCGCTGCTCGGCTTCGAGTTTGTTTAACTCATCATTTTGCAGATTGAGTTGCTCGATTTCGTTGGCTTGATAGCTGAGCAGTTGAAAGCGGGCGCTGACTTCGGCGGCGTTATCGCGCAGGTGAATAAAGTGCTCAAGGCGGCTCTGCCACTCGCGAAAGGCCAGGCGCACCTGCTTGGCTAAATCAGTTTGCCCGGCAAAGTCGTCTACCAGGCGGCGGTGGGTGTCTTTAATGAGTAGCGACTGGTGCTCGTGCTGGCTGTGAATGTCGATCAGCATCTCACCCAGAGTGCGCAGTTGCTGCAGGGTAGCTGGCTGGCCGTTGATATAGCCCTTGGATTTGCCATCGGCGCCAATCACCCGGCGCAGCATGCACTCGCGCGGGTTGTCCTGCTGCAGGTCATGGCTGGCGAGCCAATCGCGCGCCTGCTCCAGCTGTGCCAGATCAAAGCTGGCACTGATGTCGGCGCGCTGGCTGCCGCTGCGCACCCGGTCGGCGTCGGCCTTGTCGCCCAGGGTCAGGCCCAGGGCGTCGAGCAGTATGGATTTACCGGCACCTGTTTCGCCGGTAATAACCGTCATGCCCGGTTTCAGGTCCAAGTCCAGCTCTTCTACCAGAGTGAAGTTTTGTATGTGCAGATGGGTGAGCATAGCGGCTCCGCAGTCACAAGGTCTGTATTTTTATACAGTATTTGTGCTGCGGGAGCTAGGGGGTTGGTTAAAAAATCACACCGGCTGGGCGCTAAAGGGTAAAGCCCTCCAGCTGGCGGCCCAGGGAGTCGGATGCCTCGCGGATTTGCTGAGAGGCCACCAGGGTGCCATGAGCCGCCTCTTTGGTGCCCAGGGATGAGCGCTCCACGTGGGTGACATATTCGAGAATCAGGCTGCTGGCCGACACATGCTCCACCAGTGAGTTGCCTATATGGGCGACGATTTTGGCCACATCTTCGGTCTCGTGGCGCACCGTCTCCACTATATCGCCACCCTTGCGCGTCTGGTCTATGCCCTGTTTTAACTCGCTGACCATGTCATCCATATTCTGCTTGGCGACACGGCTGGAGTTTTGCACCGCGGTAATGGTCTCGCTGATCTCCTGAGTGGCCTGGGTAGTGCGGAAGGCCAGCTGACGCACCTCGTCAGCCACCACCGCAAAGCCGCGGCCCTGGTCGCCGGCGCGCGCCGCTTCAATGGCGGCGTTAAGCGCAAGTAGGTTGGTCTGGTTGGCGACTTCGCTGATTACCGAAATAACTGCGGAGATACTGTTAATGCGCGTGGCCAGGTCATCGATACTGCCCTGGGTCTGGCTGACGCTCTGGTCGATGTCCTGGAAGCGGCCCACCGCCTTGGAGATAAGCTCCTGGCCCTGATTGGCGGTGCGCGAGGCGCCGTCGGTTTGCTGGGTTGCCTGTTTGGCCTGCTGCATGGCGTCCTTGGTTTGCATATTGAACTGCTCGGCGGCCGAGGCGATTTTAATGGTGTTTTCGCTCTGGTCTTCGGCCATGGCATTGGAGGTTTCGGCCTTGCGCACTATGTCGTCACTGATGTTGTGCAGACGCGATACCGCCTCGGTAATACTGCCCATCATCAGTCGCAGCGAGTGGCGCATGCGCACTACCGAGCCGTAGATACTGTCCTCCGGGGCGGCGTGGTGGTTGCGCTCGGTGAGATCGCCATTGGCCACCGCACGCACCAGGTTAAGCACTTCGCGCAATTCGGCCCCCAGGCCCAGTTCCAGGCGGCGCCCGAAAACCATCACCGGAATAACGATTACCAGCATCACCAGCACACAGATACTCAGCTGCCAGCGGGCGGTGCTCCAAAATCGCTCGTTAACTTCATTAAAGCCAATGCCGGTGCCCACCACCCAGTGCCAGCGCGGCGAGAGTTTGGCGATTGAAAGCTTGTTTTCGATAGAGCCATCGGCCTGGCGCTGAGTCCAGTGGTAGCGCGCTAACTGGCCATTGGCCTTGTCCAGCGCCTTGAGCATGATATCGCCCACGCTGCGGCCATTGCCGTCTTTAAACTCGTGAAAGCTGGTGCCGTGCAGCTGTGGGTCCAGTGGGGTGGCGACAAAATTGAGCTTGTCGTCGGCCACGTACACATATTCCGACTTGTGATAGATGTTATTGCGCAGCAATTGGGTAGCGATATTTTTAGCGCTGGCATCATCCAGCTCGCCGGTTGCCGCCAAACGCTCCATTTCCAACACTGTGGCGTAGGTGCTGGTCAATAGCTCCTCCACCCGCGCGGCATTATCCTGGTTGCTGGAATAGCGAACAGTAAATAGACCAATCAGCATTATCCCTAGCAGGCCCAAAAAGATGAGGGCAGACAGAATCCAGATTTTTACACGTAGTGACATTGGAGCCTCCGGGGTGACGCGTAGATCAAAAAGCAAACAACAGCTGTAAGACGTTAATTTGTCGAGACAACGTTGTCAATTTTTTTACAAAGTGCCACAAAAATAATTTTATCGAGCAGCAATTTAGAAGCTTTTTTGGGTTATTTCGGTGCCAATTAGCTGATAAATATGCCCAGTTTGCGCTATTTTGGTGCCTTGATATTCCAGGGAGGAGCGGAGAATCCTTTATTCTTGAGCATAGCTGGCTACTAGTAGCTATCCAGCAAAAATTATGCAAATTTATGCGCCAAATAAAAAATCCTTTTTAGCTATCAGGCTAATAGTTTTAAGTCTTGAATCCTGAACAAGCGGCCCCATATAGCCCCCAACCCAAAGCTTTGGCCCCAGCAACAGGGGCAAGATGAATTATTCAGGAGAAAGCGCGTGTCCCATCAAGACTACTCAGATACCCAAAAAGCCACAGACGCCGAAGTAGAAGCCATGCACGCTGAGCAGACAGAAGCTCAGGATGCCGCCAGCGCCGGTGAAACCCTGCAGGCGCAGCTGGTGACCCTGGCCGCCGCTCTGGAGGCTGCTAAAGAGCAATCATTGCGCTCCCAGGCAGAGGCGCAAAATATCCGCCGCCGCGCTGAGCAGGATGTAGAAAAGGCGCACAAGTTTGGCCTG
>CBIMZH010000019.1:0-13105 GCA_966248255.1 uncultured Cellvibrio sp. | reverse complement strand
CTGTTGTCTTTCACCAGCATTACCGCTGCGGCGCCGAGGATCATGGACACGCCGGCCAGGGCAATAATATAGATCGCCTGGTTGTCGAAGGCGTAGCGCAGGATTTGCCCGGCGACTAAACCTGAGACAATTTGCGGCGCGGCGATGGTGAAGTTGAAGATGCCCATGTAGATGCCGGTTTTATCCGCAGGCAGAGAGCCTGCAAGAATCGCGTAGGGCATGGCCAGAATGGCGGCCCAGGCTATGCCTATGCCGATCATGGGGAAGATTAAGTTGAGTGCGCCCTGGGGAATGGTCACTTGAGTGATTAGTAAGTCCACCTGCACCTGCGTGGCGTTCTGCATAAACATAAAACTGATATAGCCGATACCGCCGAGCAGCAGCGCCAGCGAGTAGGTGAGCTTGCGCCCGATTTGATTGGCGATGCGGGTGAGTACTAGCGAGAAGATGGCGGCAAACAGCGAGTAGGCGGCGAAGATAATACCTACCCAGTCACCGGCGGCGCCTTTGGCGGCGGCAATTTCCGCGGGAATCGCATCCAGGCTGTGCAGATAATCCGGATCAAACCATTTCGCCTCTAGCCCCCAAATATGCTGGGTAATGGCGGGAGTGGTGTAAACCCACATGATAAACAGCGAGAACCAGGAGAAGAATTGTACCAGCGCCAGCTGGCGCATGGTTTTGGGCATGTTGATAAACAATTGCCAGAACCCGGCCAGGCGTTTGCCCAGGGATTCTTTTGCCGCGGGTTTGGTTGCGGCATTCAGGCCTTTGTAGCGGTTGTACTCCTCGGGTGGATACTCCTTGGTGCGGAACACTGTCCAGAGCACTGTGCCGAGCATTACGCTGGCACCTATGTAAAAGGCCCAGGTGACGGTTGCCGCCACCTCACCCTTGGGTGCGGAGTTTTCCAGGCCAATCACGTTAGTGAGCAGGAAGGGCAGTATAGAGCCGATAACGGCGCCTATATTGATCAGCAGCGCCTGCACCGAGTAGCCGAGGGTGCGCTGCTCGCTGGGCACCATATCCGATACCAGCGCGCGGAAGGGTTGCATGGTGACGTTAAAGGCGCCGTCCATTAACGCCAACATCAGGCCGCCAAACAGCATAGGCAGCATAAAGGACACAAACAGGGGCGCATTGGGCATTAGCAGCATGCCCAGGGCGGCAGCAATGGAGCCGCCGAGAATAAACGGGCTGCGTCTGCCCATGCGGTTCCAGGTGCGGTCGGAGGCGGCGCCGACAATCGGCTGGACGATTAAGCCCATCACCGGTGCGGCCAGCCAGAAGAGCGAGAGCGAGTGGAGGTCGGCGCCCAGATCGGACAATACCCGACTGACGTTGGCGTTTTGCAGGGCGAAGCCAAATTGCACGCCGAGGAAGCCAAAACTGACGTTCCACACCTGCCAGAAGGGTAGTTTGGGTTGTTTCATAAACTCGTGCCTGTTGTTTACTAATTGAATTATTTTTTATTGATTTAGCGCGCGTAAAAAACAAACTGCGGAACTGGTGGGTTCCGCAGTTTGTTGTCTGCTAGCGCAGGTGTTTATTTAGCATAGCGTGCGCTGGTGCTGGCATTGGTATCCCAGATTTTGCCATCGGCGTAGGAGCGCAGCAGCTTGATGTACTCGGCGTGGCTCCAGGCCAGGGGGGTGGCGGAATCTGTGCCTTCACCCAGGCTGTAGTTGTAGATCTTGTTGTTGCCCACGCCGTCCCAGACCTGCTCGGGAATCATCATGCCCTGGTTGGCAAACAGCTCCATGGCTTTCACATAGGTATTGCGCAGCTGCGCCATATCCAGTTTTCCTTCAGCTTGCTCACGGGCGAGCTCGTAGTGGCCGCGCTCACCGGTAAATATCGGCCAGACACGACCGCGCTGGGTTGCGGTGTTCTCGTCCTGGAAGGCGTAGCCCATGCCATTGGCGGTGTCTTCGCCATAGCCGTCTATGCCGTAGCGACGCCAGCCGGGGAAGCTGCCTTCCACACCGGGAAAGGTGAATTCGTATTTAACGCGCAACATGTCGGGCAGGGCCTGGTTATCCAGCTCGGGCAGTGTCTCCAGTACCTGGGCATCCAGCGCCGGGCGCACACCATAGCGCACCAGTTCTAAAAAGCCGCCATCCAGCACTAGTGATTCGTCTTTGATCTCCTGGCCGTTGCGCGTTTCCAGCGGGCCGTGGTCGTTAGGGTCCAGGTTGCCATTCATGCGCAAAAAGTATTTGCCATTGCCCTGTTCACCAGTGAGCGAGCCCTGGGTAGTAAACATAATTTGGCTGACCAGCTGCGAATAGCTGTCGGCGGCAGCCAGGTAGGCCTTGGCGCCCTCGCTATCGCCAGCCAATCTGGCTATATCGCTGGCTGCCACCAGGCCGGTAATGCTGGCGGCGGTAGTGGAGGGCGAATAGCCTGGCTGCTCTTCCCAGCGCTCCTGCTGGGTGTAGGGCGGTTTAATCTCGGTATCGTTCCAGTCGATTTTTACCTTGCCGCCGCTGGTGAGGAACTGCGCCGCTGGCTTAAGCATGATGTTGTACCAGCTGCTGATATCGGCATCGCTGAGTATGCCCTCCTGCCACAGGCGCCAGCCGAGCATGATGGGCATGGCCGTCTGATCCAGCTGTACACCTACCCATTCAATCTGGCCGTCGACGTGCGTTTTTTGCAGGAACCAGCCAGGGGTGCCGCTGTAGCCAGCGAGTTTGTCATTGGCTTGAATCTGTTGCAGGTATTCAAACGCCACCTTGGGCGATTGGCTGTCGCCCAGCGCCAGCAGCGCCATGGCGACCTGATAGAAGTCGCGCGGCCACACCGCCTTGTAGCCAGTGGCTGACTTCTCGGCTGATTTGATATCGCCCCAGGGGTTGGACAATGAGGCAATAAAAGCGCCAGCGTGGGTTTTGTCCTCTTGCGCCTTAAGCACCATGGCGCTGGTGTAGAGCAGCTTGCCGCCATCGGTCGCTGTAGCAGAGAGACGCTCCAGTTGCGGTAGCGAGGCTAAGTAATCCTGCCAGCCCAGGGCTTCGCCTTCACCGTTAAACGCCGCCAGCACCTTGTCATAACCCTTAGCCAGGGTTTGCGCCGCTGCCTGGTTGCTCGCTGTTGGGCTGTTACCAAAGCCGAGCACAAACAGCCAGTCGCCGCTCTCGCCTTTATTCAGGCTGGGCAGCTGCAGGCTGTAGGCGACATTGCCGGGGGTATCGCCGCTGCTGGTGTAGGCGCTATCCAGCTGGCCTTTTTGTTTGATGGCACTCAGGCCATCGCTCACGCCTTCAAAGCCGACATTGCTCTGCACCACAGCGGCGCTGGTGCGCAGGCTCATGCTGGTGTCTCCTTCGCTGGCGGTCCAGCTGCCATCGGTGTAAACCACCTGGTCGTTGCTGCCGGTGTTGGCAATGGATGGGTTTACATAAAGGTAAGGGGTGATGCCATCGGCCAGGGCTTTGAATTGCACGCGCATCATCAGCGCCTGGCTGTCGGGGTCGGTGAAAATATGTTTTTCGATTTGATAGCTGCCGTTTTTGGCGCGGTTAACAATTTTGTAAGCCAGTGACTGCGGGCGGCCCAGGGCATCGGTGCTCAGGTATTCCACCTGGGATTCAGTGTCGTATTGCTCTTCATCGACAAAGCCCTGGCCTTTAACGAAAAATTCCATCTGCTGCAGTTGCGCCTGGTGAATTAAACCGTACATGGTTTCGGTGAGCACACCGCGGGCGATAGAAAACCAGACTTTGGAAATGGTGCCGCTGGCGCCGCCATCCTGATAGGTGCCATCGGTATAGGCTTCGTAGGATGTACCTATGCCGGTTTTACCTGAGTAGCTCCACACTGAGGCTTTACCGGGCGCGCCAGGCGCTACGCCTGTAGGTAACTCTGGGGCGGTGGATTCGCGGCTACAGCCACTGGCGATGAGCGTGCCACCCAATAGCAGCGACAAAATGGTTTTATTCATAACAACAACCCTGGCGTTTATCATTTTCTGATGGTGTTTATTTTTGATATTTATTGGCTATGAAAAACAAAGAGCAATAGCAATAAAAATTATCTGACCAGCATAGCTGAGCTTGCTGACAACACGCGTTGAATTAGCTGATTACATTAGGTGTAAGTAGCCCTGGGCGACAAGCAGGTGCATACGTATTCAACCTGCATACGTATGCATATCAGCAAAGCCTAGTCGAGAAACGCGCCTTGACCACTCGCGCAAAGGGTTTATGAATACGTATTCTATAAATTGCATCAAGCCAAATGGCTTGCATACGTATGTAGTCACTTGGCGGGATATGCCCGCTCGCGTATTTTGTAAAAAGCCGATTTTGCAGTGCTGCCACGCAAAAATAACCAGTGCGGTATCTGGCCAAAATCACTTATTAAAAAAATGCGCTAACATGCTCGACATCGCTCAACCAAGGTTAGCCGCTATAGCTCCTAATTCTCAGAGGACACATCATGACTAGCACCCCCTGGTGGCGCGGCGCAGTAATTTATCAGGTTTACCCTCGCAGCCTTATGGACACTAACGGCGATGGCATTGGTGACATTCCCGGTATCATCAGCAAACTGGATTACATCGCCAGCCTGGGGGTGGATGCTATTTGGGTATCGCCCTTTTTCAAATCGCCGATGAAAGATTTTGGCTATGACATTGCCGACTACCGCGATATAGATCCCATCTTTGGTTCGCTGGCCGATTTTGATGAGCTGATTGTTCAGGCTCACGCCCGCGGCATAAAAATTATTATCGATCAGGTGCTCAGCCACACCTCGGATCAGCACGCCTGGTTTTTGCAGAGCCGCGAGAGCCGCGACAACGAGCGCGCCGACTGGTACGTCTGGGCCGACCCCAAGCCGGATGGCACACCACCCAATAACTGGCTGTCGATTTTTGGCGGCTGCGCCTGGGAGTGGGAGCCGCGTCGCGGCCAGTACTATCTGCACAACTTTTTAAAAACCCAGCCGGATTTAAATTACCACTGCCCGGCAGTGCGCAAGCAAATACTGGCAGAGGTAGAGTTCTGGTTAAAACGCGGCGTCGACGGCCTGCGCCTGGATGCCATTATTTTTTGCTTCCACGATCAACTGCTGCGCGACAACCCGGCCAAGCCGGAGGAAGAGCGCAAGGGGCGCGGCTTCCGCGAAGACAATCCCTACGCCTTCCAGCGCCATATTTACGACAATGATCGCCCCGAGAATCTGCACTTCCTCGAAGCGCTGCGCGAACTTATGGATCGCTACCCGGGCACGGTCACCCTGGGTGAAATCGCCTCGGAAGATTCGCTTAAAACCATGGCCGAATACACTGCAGGCAACAACCGCCTGCACATGGCCTACAGTTTTGAATTGCTGGTGGATCAACTCTCCGGTTCCTATATTCGCGACACAGTGGCGACCCTGGAAAACAATCTGTCCGAAGGCTGGCCCTGCTGGTCTATAGGCAACCACGATGTGGTGCGGGTGATGTCGCGCTGGGGCGGTAAACAACAATCGCCGCAGCTGGCAAAAACCTTAAACGCTATGCTCTTCTCGCTGCGCGGCAGCATGTGCAGTTACCAGGGCGAAGAGCTGGGCTTAACCGAAGCGGATATTGCCCAGCACGAATTGCAAGACCCTTACGGCATTACCTTCTGGCCGCGCTTTAAAGGCCGCGATGGCTGCCGCACACCTATGCCCTGGGATGCGCAGCAAGCCAACGCCGGTTTTACCAGCGGCAAACCCTGGCTGCCGGTAAGTGACGCCCACAAAGCGCAATCGGTTGTGCTGCAGGATCAGGATAAACACTCCATTCTCAACAGCTATCGCGAATTTATGGCCTGGCGCAAACAGCAGCCGGCGCTGCGTCTGGGCGATATTGAATTTATTGCCGACGGCAAAGATTATCTGGTGTTTATCCGCCGCTATCAGGGCGACAATATTTTATGCGCGTTTAACTTTAGCGATGCGCCGGTAAATATTGCGCTGACCCACTCGCTCAAGTTGCAAGGGCTAACCGGGCACGGCTTTGCCAGCCTTGACGGGGCGCAAGCCAGCATTGCCCTGGCGCCTTACGCCGCTGCGTTTAGTCAGGTGATTAGTTAGTCCACATGGCGCAAGGCCGAATGTTTCGGCCTTGCGTTCACGCCTTAGCCTTTGGCATTAAATAAAAGTTACCTCGCACCAAGTCATTTGATGCTTGTAACCAGGTGCCTGCATCAAACTGCTTGTATCCAACAGTTTTTAATTGGCTGAGTGCAGCCCATTGCTCGCATTACCTGCCGATTTTTTTAGCGGCAATTTGGCGGCTATCCATTCTTTTTTATCTCGCGTAAACGCTGTGGCATTTGGCTGCCGCTGGTGCCCGCGCACTTGTCTGACAGTTTCCCGCCTGCGCCTGGTTGTTTCCCGCTTGCGCATGACAGTGACTGCGCTGTCATTGTGCCGCGGTTATTTTTCGGGGAAAAAATTAAGCGCGAGTTTGGCGCATTGCATACGTATGCGGTCCTTTGAATACGTATGCACGCTATTCTCAGTCATAGTTATTGCGCCTAGTATCTTTCCCACGACAGAAACCTTCTGTTCAACGCAATTCGTTTTACAGCAAGCTTGCTGAACGCGAATAAGTTAACAATAAAAGCAACATCTCCGCGGAGAGAAAAACATGAGAAAGCTCAAGTTCAACCACATGCTGGCGCTGGCTTCAACCATGGCGCTGGTTTCCGGCTCTACAGCTGTTTATGCGCAAGACGAAAAGGGTGCAACTGTTGAAGAAGTGGTCGTTACCGGCTTCCGCAGCACCGTAGTTAATGCTGTAGATGCAAAACGTAATGCCGACACAGTTGCCGATATTGTCGATGCAGGTGCTTTGTCGTCACTGCCTGATCAATCCATTGCCGATGCCCTGGGACGTATTCCCGGTGTGACCACTGTGCGCGATTCCGGCCAGTCTTCACAGCTGAACATTCGCGGTATGAACGGTGACTTTATTCAAACCACCCTGAACGGTCGCGAACAGGCTTCCACTTCGGGTTACACCGAAAGCACCCGCTGGATGGCTTTCGATCAATACCCGGCAGAATTGATTACCCAGGCTGCGGTATACAAATCGCCCAAGGCTTCACACATTGAAGGTGGCGTTGCCGGCCTGGTGGATTTAAAAACCATCAACCCATTGAACAACACCCAGGATCACACCTTTAACGCCAGTGCGCGTCTGTCTTACAACGACTCTGCCGCTGACGTAGGTGCAGATGAAACAGGCAACCGTTTCGGCCTGTCCTACCAGGGTAAGTTTATGGATGACATGCTGGGTGTGGCCGTTGGTTACACTCACCTGGAACAACCCAACAGCTTTGTGGGTGCACGCACTGGCGCTGACTCCTTTATCGGTTACAAATCCGATGTGGATGTGAACAACGACGGCAGCAACGACAGTCGCGCGCGCTCTTATCAGTGGCAAGCGGGTACCGGTCAGGACAAACGCGATGGCTACCTGGCCACTGTGGTGTTCCAACCTGTAGATAACTTCAAAGCGCAAGTGGATTATTTCAAATCGACTTTCGATCGCACGGATACCCGTCACGGCATTACCGTCAGTGCACTGGACAACACCAATGCTTACAGCCTGACCGACACCACTATCACCAATGGTGTGGTGACCGGCGGAACTGTTAGCCTGACCAATCCAGCAACATCCAACGATTCCAGCCCCTGGTTTGAAGCTCGCTCCGAAGATCAGTCCACCAAAGCCGATACCGAAAGCTACGGCCTGAACCTTGAGTGGAATATTAACGACAGCAACACCATCACTCTGGATATCGCGAGCAGTGAAGGTACTAAAACGCGCAAAGACCGTCTGGTGTCCATGCACGCTTACGACCTGACTTACACTGGCAGCGCGTTGACTTCCTGGGTTGAAGCCACGCCACAATCTTTCACCTTCCAGGACAACGGCGACAACATTCCAACCGGTACTTTTAACGGTGTAGATTTCACCGATTTGAGCAGCATGCGCCTGTCTCGCTATGAAGAGTATCCACACCTGTACACCGATAAAGTGGACAGCGTAAAACTGGATTACAAACTGGAATTGGATGCACCGGTAATTTCCTCGATTGAAGCGGGTGTGCGCGTATCTGATCGCAAGTTCAACTCCAGACGCGGCACCTTCCTTTACGGTGCGCGCGACGGTCAATACGGCGATACCGATAGCAGCTACTGTGCGGACAACCTGACTGGCAATCCCGGTGATGCCACCTATGTTGCCTGTCAGCCACAAGCGCTGGATGGCTATGTAAAAGTGGAATCAATTCCCGGTGCCCCGGATCACCTGGTAGTTACCGATTTTGATGGCCTGGCCACCAGTATTTTTGGTGCCGGCAACTACAGTGGTAAGCAAGTTTTCAGCCGCGACTGGACTTTTGTTGAGTCGGGTGCACTGGAAGAAAAAATCACCGCTTACTATTTGATGGCGAACATTGCCACCGAAATTGGCGGCGTAGGTGTAACAGGTAACTTCGGCGTTCGCGTGGTGCAAACCGACGAGAAAGCCAGCGGCGTGCAAAACGTAGGTGCAGGTAACGGCGAGTTGATCACCGATGACCTGGGTGTAACCTCCGATGCCTATAAAGACATTACCTATGGCCCAGAGTACACAGACACTCTGCCAGCCCTGAACCTGAACTTTGCCATTACCGACTCTGATACAGTGCGCTTTGCTGCTGCCAAAGTAATGGGCCGTCCACCGGTTGGTCAGCTCAAAGGCGGTGCCGGTTCCTGGAACAGCACCAACAACAATGGCGAAACTGAATACAACGTGTGGACCAAAGGTTCTCCCTACCTGGACCCATTCCGTGCAACACAATTTGACCTGTCTTACGAGCACTACTTCGAAGAAGGTGACGCGGTAACTGCAGCTGTTTTCTGGAAAGATATCGACAGCCTGGTTGAGCAGGTTTCTACCAACCCAGGCGTGGAAGGCTTTGCCGCTCTGGGCATTGAAATCCCCGCCGGTCAAGTGCCAGGTATTTTCCAAACCTATGTTAACAACGACAAAGGTGGCTATATCCGCGGCTTGGAATTGGCAGCGACCAATACCTTCACCAGTCTGCCAGGTGTGTTCTCTGGTATGGGTATGACTGCAAGCTACTCCTACACCGAAAGTGAAACTTCGGTAAGCGGCGGCAGCCTCTATGAAGAGGGTACCAAGTTGCCACTGCCAGGCCTGTCCAAAAATGTGTGGAGCGTCACTGGCTTCTGGGATATCGGCAGCTTCAGTACGCACGTGAACCTGCGCTACCGCGATCCTTACATTCTCAATATGCCGGTACCAGGCAGCTCAACCCCAGTGCAAGCCAAGTCTTACACCACTGTTGATGCCCAGGCTTCCTACGCGTTTGACAATGGTTTAGAAGTTGTCTTCTCGGTAAACAACCTGACCGACGAGCCCAATGTGACTTCCTACGGTGAAGATTCAGCACTGGGTGAGTACAAAGAGTTTGGTCGTCAGTACTACATGGGCGTTAACTACAAATTTTAATGCTCTGCCAAACCAGGTTTAGTTAACAAGGATGTACACACAACGCCCGGCAGGCCAGCTTGCCGGGCGTTTTATTTAATTGGCAAGATCAAAATGCAGCGGCTAGATTGAATTGGGTTTAACGCGGTAAGAGAGAATAATTATGCAAGCCAAGCGATTTGTAATTTTAGGCGGTGGCACGGCGGGTTGGATTGCAGCCAACCTTATGGCCACTCACTGGCAGGACAAAGGCTATGAAATTACCCTGGTGGAGTCGCCCGATATAGGCATTATCGGCGTGGGCGAAGGCTCGACCCCACCGCTGCGCGGCTTTATGAGTTTTATCGGCGCCAAAGAAGAAGACTGGATGGCGCAGTGCAACGCCACCTACAAGGTGGGTATTCGCTTTAAAGACTGGTCAGTTAAGCCGGGCTTTACCGATTATTTTCACCCGTTTTTATCCCAGCCAGATGAATTTACTGCGCCGGCATTTTTTCACAACAGCTTTCTCCGCCGCAAAGGCATAAAACTGGAAGGCCACCCGGATCACTTTTTTCTGGCCACCGAGCTTGCGCGTCAGCAACTGGCGCCGGTGACTCCGGCAAATTTCCCTTTTGAAATTAATTACGGCTACCACTTTGATTCGGGTTTGCTTGGCCAATACCTGGCCAAAATGGCCGCGAGCAAAGGGGTGAAATACCTGCAGGCGACAGTGACCGATGTGGTGCTGGATGCGCAGGGCAATATAGATTATTTAAACACCAAAGAAGGCGCGCCAATCAAAGCTGATTTTTATGTGGACTCATCCGGTTTCCGCAGTCAGCTATTGCAGCAGGCGCTTAAGGTGCCCTTTATCAGCTGCGCCGATACCCTGTTTAACGATTCCGCGGTGGTCTTCCCCACCGCGCAAACCCAGGGGCTGGATGTGCAAACCCAGGCCACCGCGCTCAAATACGGTTGGGCCTGGAAAATTCCACTCACCAATCGCAACGGCAATGGCTATGTGTTCAGCTCAAGTTTTTGCGATAAAGACAAGGCCGAAACTGAATTCCGCGCACAACTGGGGCTGCTGGACTACGATGTGCATGAGCGACATCAGCAATTTAAAGTGGGCAGGGCGGCTTCTCACTGGGTAAAAAATTGCGTTGCTGTGGGCCTCTCTCAGGGTTTTATTGAACCACTGGAAGCCACTGCTCTGGATATGGTGCAGGAGACGGTGGTGCGTTTTATCGAAGCCTTTAACAAGGGCGAGGGCGCCGATACCTATCGCGATGAATTTAACCAGCGCATCAGCGCGCGCTTTGATGCAATTCGCGATTATATCGTCTGCCACTACCGCATAAGTTCGCGCACAGATACAGATTACTGGATTGAAAACGGGCGCAACGAAAAAATCTCCCCTTCGCTGCGCGCTATTTTAACCTCCTGGATTAGCGGTCAAAGCATTACAGATGAACTCAGTCGGCAAAAGTTGGATGCCTATTTTCCCAATGTGTCCTGGAGCTGTCTGCTGGCGGGAAAGGGTATTTATCCCAACGCTGAGCAATTGGTTGAGGGGAATGACCTGGCACACAAATATCAGGTGGAAAAGCTGCAGGAATTTATTCGCGGCTGCGCCTTGAACTTTAAACCTCATCGCCAACAGCTTGCTGAGTTGGCAGAAAAATAATGCCTAGTTAGGCCTGCGCAAACAGCCCTGGCCAAGAGCAAAAATTACAATAAATATTGATCAAGTATCTTTGGAGATCTCATGAGCGACAACATTACCTCTCGGGCAGCGCTTTGCCTGAAACATGTTTTGGCTGGAATTTTTCTGCTGCCGCTGCTGGTGTTGCCCGGCCTGGCTTTGGCGCAAAGCGTAAAGCATCTGGAGCCAGGCAACTGGTGGCTGGGCATGAACTACCACCAAGTGCAGGTGTTAATTCACGGTGATCGCCTGGCGGAGTTTTCGCCCAGAATCAATTACCCTGGTGTGGCTATTACCGATGTCACTCGTGTTAAAAATCCAAATTACCTGTTTGTAACCCTGGATATAGGTAAAAGTGCCAAGCCGGGCAAATTCCCCATAGAATTGGTTAGCGGTACCGAGGTAAAAACCAGCGTCGAATTTGCGCTGCTGGCGCGCGTTAAAAACTCTGCGCAACGTCAGGGTTTTAATAATAAAGATGCAATTTATTTGCTGGTGCCAGATCGCTTTGCCAATGGCGACACCCGCAATGATTCAATGGTGAGCATGAGCGAGCAGGCCAACCGCGAATTTAACGGCGGTCGTCACGGCGGTGATTTAAAAGGTATGACGCAGCAGCTGGATTACATCAAAGCCATGGGCTTTACCCAAATCTGGCCGACACCACTGCTGGAAAATAATCAGCCGCATTACTCCTATCACGGCTATGCGGCGACCAATAATTATTTAATCGATGCGCGTTTTGGCAGCAACGAGGACTACCGTAAGTTTGTCGCCGCCGCCAATAAAAAGGGCCTGGGTGTAATTCAGGATATAGTGCTCAACCATATAGGCTCGGAACACTGGTGGCTGAAGGATTTGCCCACAGATGACTGGCTTAACTTTCAACAGGAATATCTGCAAAATAATTTTGTTACAACAACCCACAGGCGCACCACAGTGCAGGACCCCTACGCGGCACCGGCCGACAGCGCGAAGTTTTCCGGCGGCTGGTTTGTGCAGACTATGCCGGATTTAAATCAGCGCAATCCGCTACTGGCGCGCTATCTGATTCAAAATTCCCTCTGGTGGATTGAGTACGCGGGTCTAAGCGGTATTCGCGAAGATACCTACAGCTATGCGGACAAAGATTTTCTCTCGCGCTGGGCCAAAACTATTCTGCAGGAATACCCCAATTTTTCCATGGTGGGCGAGGAGTGGACAGCTAACCCGGCATTAATTGCTCACTGGCAAAAAGGCAAGGTCAATCCCGATGGCCATCAGGGCTATATGCCGAGCATGATGGACTTTCCCTTAGAGGACGCTCTGCCCAAAGCGCTCAATGATGAGGAGTCGCAGGATGGCGGCCTGGTTAAGCTTTATGAAACTCTGGCCAATGATTTCCAATATGCCGATCCCTACCGCCTGGTGACATTTAGTGAAAACCACGATACGCCGCGCATATTTTCGCTGCTGAATAATGATCTGGATCTCTATCGCATGGCCATGGCTTATCTGTGCACCATGCGCGGAATCCCGCAATTTTTTTACGGCTCGGAAGTTTTGCTGACCAGCCCCAAAGAGCGCGATGACGGTGCCGTGCGAGCAGATATGCCCGGCGGTTGGTCGGGCGATAAAGTTAACGCCTTCACCGGCAAGGGTTTGTCAGATAAGCAGACCACTGCGCAAGGCTATTTAAAGCAATTGCTCAACTGGCGCAAAACCAATAGCGCGGTACAAACCGGCAAGCTGATGCACTTTGTGCCGCAAGCGGGCACCTATGTGTATTTTCGCTATGACCAAAACTCTACAGTGATGGTGGTGCTAAACAAAAATAAACAAGAAACTGCTCTGGATTTACAGCGCTTTAGCGCATTATTAACGGGCAAAAATAAGGCGCTAAATATTATTAGCGGCGCCAAGGTGGATTTAAGCAAGTCGTTAATTTTACCCGC